>JAOAHJ010000027.1 GCA_026415295.1 Spirochaetota bacterium
ATTTTTAATATTATTATTGAAAAAGATCTTTTAATTTTTAATAATATAATTTTTTCATATTATTATTATGCAATTAAGTTTAATTTATATCAAAATATTAATATTTTGTATTCTAATAAGTTAGAAATTTCATTTATAAATAAAATTAATAATTTTAGTTATTATATGAATATTATTTATTATTTTAAGAATTTTTATTTTAATCCCTTTTATAAAATAGATGGCTTATTTTTTCAGATAGGTATTAACATTATATTTTAATAATTTTTATTTAATTGGTTTGTTAAGATAGAAATACTTAAAAAAATGAAAAGCATAATTTATTTTTTTAATGAGAAAAAAAAATAATGAATTTAATAAAAAAGAATTTTGATAAAAAAATAATGATAAGTAATTATTAGAAAAGTAAAATAATAATACTGTATAGTTTTAAAAATAAAAAAGTTACTATCCAAGCTACAAAAATAGGATATATTGTTCCAAAAATTGTCCAGAAAAATGATTTTGTTTCGTTTCTAATTGCTACTAAGGTTGATATACAAGGTACATATAAAGAAACAAAAATTAAGAAGCTTAAGGCAGTAATTGGTTCATAATGCAAAGGTAAAATATTTATAAGGTTTCCACTATTAGCAAAAATTACACCTAAGGTGGAAATAACTAATTCTTTTGCAAAAAATCCACTAATTAAACTTAATGAAAGTCTCCAATCAAAGTTTAAAGGTTTAAAAATGGGACTTAGAATTTTTGATATTTTTCCTGCAATACTTTTTTCAGTTCCATAAAATGATGGATTAGGGAAATATGAAATAAACCAATATAATATTGTAAAAAAGAAAATAAGTGTTCCGGCTTTTTTAAGAAATTCTTTTACTTTTGGAATTGAATAGAAAAGAAGATTTTTTAGTATAGGCATTCTATATGGCGGAAGCTCAATAATTAATCCTTCTGAACTTTTTTTTAGAAATGTTTTATTGAGAATTAAAGCAGTAATAATAGAAAAAATAATACCTAAAAAGTATAAAAAAAACACTACAAAACTTTCATATTTTGAAAAGAAAGCAGAAGTAAAGATTAGATATATAGGTAGTCTCCCTGAGCAAGAGATCAATGGTATCATAAGAATTGTTTTAATTCTTTCCTCTTTTTTTTCAAGAGTCCTTGTTCCCATAATAGCAGGTACATTACATCCAAAACCAAGAATTAATGGTATGAAAGATTTTCCATGGAGACCTAATTTATGAAAAAATTTATCCACTAAAAAAGTAATTCTTGGAAAATAACCTATATCTTCAAGAATTCCAAAAAGAAAAAACATTATAAAAATATATGGTAAAAGAATTAAAATATTTCCTATTCCAGAAATAATTCCATTATTTATTAATGAAATAATTAAATTATTTTTTATAACATTTTCTATTGTATTTGAAAAATATAATAAAATATTTTCTATAATTGAAGAAAAGAAATCTCCTAATTTAAAGGTTAGAAAAAATACAAAAAATATAATTAAAAAAAATAAAGGTAAACCAATAAAATTATTTAATAATATGATATCAGGGGAAAATGTATAGTTTTTTCTTTTTATATTATTTTTACTTATTATTATCTCTTTTTCGATTCCTGCAGCAATGCTATAAATCCAAATATGAAAAATATCATCATATTTAAACTTTTTATAAAAATTATTTTTAATATTTGTTATTTTATTTAGTATTTCTTTTTCTAAGAGTTTACTTAAAAAATTAGAAATATCTTCATCGTTTTCAAAAAATTTTAATGAAAAGAATAGGGAAAAATCTCTATATTTTATGTCAATATTTTCAAAAATTAACTTACTTAAATTTTCTAAATTATTTTTGATTTCAGAGTCTTCAATTGGTATTTTAAATACAGGGAAATAATTATTTTCTTTTCTTCCATTTCCTATTGTTTCAAAATTGTAAAGATAATCTACTATGTTTTTTATTATCAAATTAAGTCCATTCTGTTTTCTTGCATTAGCTTTTACAATTTTTGTATTTAGCATGGTGTTGAGTTTTTTTTCGTTTATATCTAAATTTTTTTCATTAAGTTCATCAATAAAGTTGAAGACTATTATTATAGGTATATTAAGGGTTAAAATTTGAAAAGTTAAAAAAAGATGTCTTTGAATGTTGTTGCTATCAATAATATTGATAATTAGATTGGGTTTTTCATTTATTAAATAATCTCTTGTTATTTTTTCCTCTATTGTTAAGGAAGATAGACTATAAATTCCTGGTAGATCAACTATATTTATTATTTTGTTTCTTAGAGAACTTAATTTAATCTTTGTATCGATATCAATTTCTTTTAAGTCATTATATTGTAAGAAACCTTCTTTTTTTTCAACTGTTACACCAGGCCAATTTCCTACATGTTGATTAGATTTTGTTAGATAATTAAAAATAGTAGTTTTACCAGAATTTGGTTGACCAACTAAGGCTATCTTATACATGTTTTGATCTCCTGTTTAATTAAAAAAATTATCAGGAAAAATATTTGTTAGATTTTCTAACTTATTTTTTGTCCATAAATTTTTTGAGCAATACCTCTGCCTAATGCAATCATTGATCCCTTAACATTTATTATTATTGGTCCTTTGTTTTCATTTTTTATCATTAATATTTCTTCACCAGATAAAAGTCCAAGATCTCTAAGTCTCCTAATAAGACCAGGTCCTCCGTTAATTTTATCTATTCTAAATCTTTCATTATTTTTTATTTCTGTTATACACATTTTCCCCTCTTTTCTTATGATATTTTTCTTATAATATTTTATTTAAAATATTTAAAATTGATATATTTAATTTTTTATATTTGTTGTTTTTTTATTGTAATTAAATTTTAAATTATATAAGATTTTTTTTATTTTTTATAAAATTTTATAAATAAATTAATAAATATAATTATTTAATTTTAAATTATTATCATTTATTTTTTATAGTTTTTCATAAATTCTTCCATTTTTGAAATGGTTTCATTGGAAAGATAATGTTCGATTATACAAGCATCTTTGTAAGAGTTTTCTTCTGAAACATTTAATATTTTTATTAAAAAATTACTTATAAGATTATGTTTATTAAATATTTCATTAGCTTTTTTATATCCTTGGTCTGTAAGGTCAATATAGCCATACTTTTCATGGTCTATATAATTGTATTTAGATAATTCATTTATTGCTTTATTGACTGAAGATTGCTTAACTTTTAAATATTCAGCTATATTTTTAACTCTAACTACTTTATGTTTAAGTAACAATATATATATGGCTTCAAGATAATCTTCAAGACTTTGAGTTAAAATTTTATCCATAATTTATACTCCATAAAATTATATTTAATAAATTTACTTTTATTTTTCATTTAATTAAAAATTTTGCCTTGTATAAAAAATATAGCTAATATAAAAAGATTTAGCCTCAACCAAAATATAAAAAATATTTATAGGATGTCAAGTAAAAATTTGAATTTTTTAATTTTTGAATAAAATTTAATTGTGAGGAATAATAAATATGTAAAGTAATTAATATTTTAATTTTATTTGTTATTTTATTAATTATTTTATAAAACGATATTTTGTAAAAAGAGGAATATTTTTATGAAAAGGAATATTTTAATAATAGTATTTTTAATGCTAATAAATATTGTTTTTTTATCTCAAACAAATACTGACATAGATAAGTTTGTTGAATTATGCAAAAATGGAAAAATTGATCAAATTAAAAAAGAGATTACAAAATTTAGTAATATTAATTTTCTTAATTCTGAAGGAATATCTCCACTTATGGCTGCTGCGGCTTATAATCCTGATGAACTTGTTGTTGATTTTCTTTTAGATAAAGGTGCCTTACATGAATTTAAGGATAAACTTGGCAACACAGCTTCTTTATATGCTGCCAGATATAATAGGAATGAGCTTGTCATACAAACTTTAATAAATAGAGGATCAAGTGTTCATTGGCAAAATAATTATGGTCAAAATGCCTTAATGCTAGCGTCAAGATATAACCCAAATCCTCAAGTTATTTATATTTTAATAGCTAAAGGTGCAAGACTAGACCAAACTACAAATGATTATTTTGGAATGTTACCAGTTATGTATGCTGCATTCAATCCTAATCCACAAATTATTTATATTTATATTGAGAAAGGCGTTAATTTAAATGTCAAAACTTATGATGAATGGACACCTTTGATGTTTGCTGCTGCTTATAACCCAAATCACATTGTTCTTGAATATCTTTTGCAAAGAGGAGCTAATGTTAACGAAGTTAATAAAGATTATATGGATGCTTTAATGATTGCTGCAAAATTTAACGAAAATCCAGAAATAATTAAAACTATTTTAAAATTTGAACCTGATTTAAAAAGAAAAGATTTAAATGGAATGAATGCTTTAATGCATGCTACTGCAAATAATAAAAATGTAGAAGTTATTAGAGTATTATTAAAATCAAAAATAAATATAAATGACTTTGATAATAAAGGTTATAATGCTTTTCATCATGCAGTAAAATCAAATCAAAATATAGAAATAATTAATTTTTTGTTACAAAATGGTTTTAGTTTAAATACATTAACTTTAGATGGTTACAATCCAATTTCTATAGCTGCTAGATATAGAAGTGATCTTGATATATTTAGAATGCTTTTAAAAAATGGAGATAACATAAACCATAAGATTAAAAATGGAGATACTCCATTGATGATTTCAATAAAATATAATAATAGTATTAATGTTATTGAATTTTTATTAAATAATAAAATATTAATTAATGAGTCTAATAATGATGGACAAAATGCTTTGCATTATGCTGTTTTAAGCAGTAATTCACTAGAATTAGCTAAATTGTTAATATCAAGAAATATAGAAATTAATAAAAGAGATAAAAATGGTCAGACTCCACTAATATATGCTGCTAAATTTTTAACAAATTGGGATGTGATTGATATTTTATTAAAAGCAGGTGCAGATAAAAATATTAAAGATAATTTTGGAAAAACAGCTTATGATTATGCAAAAGAAAATCCATATTTATTGGATGATCAGGATAATTTAAATAAATTAAAATAATTTTAATTATAAACATTGAAAAAAATAATACATAGTTTATAAATTTGATCAAATAATTTATATTAAAATTTAATTAGGAATACTAAGTACCTCTGCTTGCTAAGATCTAATATATTAATAATTTCTTTAATTATCAATAAATTAAAATGAATAATGAAACAGAAGGACTTTTTATGAGTTTAGGTTGTGATAATAAAAAATATGCATTAATAAGTGTTTTTGATAAAAATAATGTAGAAAAAATTGTAGAATTTTTAATTAAAAAAAAATATGAAATTATTTCAACTGGTGGGACTTTAAAGTATTTAAGGGAAAAAGGTTTTAGTCCAATAGAAATCTCGGATTATACAGGATTTCCAGAAATCCTTGATGGTAGAGTTAAAACTCTTCATCCTAAAGTTCATGCTGGTATTTTAAGTTTAAGAGATAAGATGGAACACATGGAAACTAATAAAAATTACAATATTCCATATATTGACTTTGTTGTTGTAAACCTTTATCCATTTTTTGAAAAAGTTAATTCTGATTTAAGTTTTAATGAAAAAATTGAATTTATTGATATAGGAGGTCCAACACTTTTAAGAGCTGCTGCTAAAAATTTTAAAGATGTTGTTGTTTTATCTGATCCAAAAGATTATGAATTAGTTATAGATGAATTTGAAAGAAAAGAAAGTATATCTTATGAAACAAGAAAATATCTTGCTTTTAAAGTTTTTAATATGATTTCTAGCTATGATGCTTGTATATCTAATTTTTTGTATGATAAAAGTTATGGTTTTCCTGAGTATCTAAGTTTGTCTTATAAAAAAGATTTTGATTTAAGATATGGTGAAAATCCTCATCAAAAAGCATCCTTTTATATTGATTCTTATTATGATGGTTTTTTTAAAAATTTTGAAAAATTACATGGCAAAGAATTATCTTACAATAATATTAAAGACATTGATGCAGCCTGGAAAATAGCTTGTGAGTTTGAAAACCCTGTTGCTGTTGGTGTAAAGCACAATGTACCATGTTTTGTTGCAGTTGCTGATAATTTATACAATGCTTATTTAAAAGGGTTAAGATGTGATGATATTTCAATTTTTGGAGGAATAGTTGCTTTTAATGGAAAGGTATGTAGTGATCTTGCAAAGAAATTAAATGAAATATTTCTTGAAATTATTATTGCTAATGATTTTAGTGATGAAGCCTTATATATTCTAAAAAAGAAAAAGAATTTGAGAATTATAAAAATTAAAGATAATAAAATTAAACAAAAATATGATTTTTCTCCAGTTGATGGAGGAATACTTTTACAGGAATATGATAATTTTTTATTTGAAGGTTTCAATGTTGTAACATCTAAAGTTCCAGATAACTATTTGAAAGATCAGATGATCTTTGCTTATAAAGTTGTTAAGTATTGTAAATCAAATGCCATAGTTGTAACTACTGATTTTGCAACATCTGGTATTGCTGGAGGTCAAGTTAATAGAATTTGGGCAGCAAAACAAGCATTATCAAGAGCTAAAGATAGATTTAATCAAATTGATGTTCTTGCATCAGATGGTTTTTTCCCATTTCCAGATGTTGTTGAAGAAGCTCTAAAATATGGAGTTAAAGCTATTATTCAACCAGGAGGTTCAATAAAAGATAATGAATCTATAGAACTTGCGGAAAAAAATAACATAATTATGGTAATAACAAATACAAGGCATTTTAAACACTAATAACATCGATATTTTAATATAGAATAAGTTTAATATGGCTAAGACTAGAGCAATAGATTTTCTTCAAAAAAATAATATTAATTTTGAAGTATTTGAATATAATTTTGAAAAAAAAGGAGCAGAATTTGCTGCTGAAGCTTTATCTGTACCATTAGAATCAATGATAAAATCTATTGTTATAAAAGATATAAAAAATTACGATTTTTATTTTTGCCTTATTGGTGGTGATAAGGAAATAGATTTAAAAAAATTAGCTTTTTTTTTAAAAACAAAAAAAGTTGAACTTGCTGAAGTTGATGAAGCTCAAAGAATTACTGGTTATCTTGTAGGAGGAATATCTCCATTTGGATCAAAAAATAAGTTAAAAGTTATAATTGATAAAAAATTGAGCAAATTTGAATATGTTTTCATAAATGGGGGTCAAAGAGGAGTTATATTAAAAATTAAATATATTGATTTAATAAAACTTCTTGATCCTTTAATTATTGAAATATAATTTTTCTTCAAAGTATTTTAATTTAATTAATTTCTTAATTCTTAATTTAGTTTTGTTTTATTTTTTTTTTTAAAAAAGCTAATGTTGTTTAATATTATTGAAATTTTATTAATATTAAATATAATAAAAATATGAAAATAAAAATATTAAATTTTTTCTTTTCTTTATTTAAGAGAAAGAAAAAGTTAAAGTCTTCAAAAATCAGAAGTGTAAAACTAGGGATAAAGTTAAAATTAATATTAACATTCAGTGTTATTTTTCTTTTGATTTTATCTATAATTTTATTTTTTAACTACTTTTATCAAAATAGAATTATTTTAATTGAAAAATTTAATAGAGCATCGATTTTGAATACTATTTTAAGTAATGTTTCTGAAATATTTATGGAAGAAAGCCTTTTTTCCTCTTCACTTGAAAAAGAGAGTAAAAGAAATTTTGTTAAAAACAGTATAGTAAATTTTATTAATATTAATAAAGATGTTGTTCAAGTAATAATTGTTGATGATAGAATGAGAATTCTTGTAAATGAAGGAAATAATGTAATAAGTTCAAAAGATATTAGCAGTCTTAAGATAAAAGATAAGTTTAGTCAAAATAGTTATGATATAATTAAAAACAAAAAAGTTATAGTATATGAAAATAATAATAATAGTAGTAAAGAAAGCAATAATAAAGATAGCAAAAATCAAAAATATAGAGTTTTGAAATTAAAATATAAAATACTTTTACAACCTATTTTTTTAAATTTTGGTTTATTAGTTTCAATTAATAATGATTTTGATAAGATTTTTAAAACTTATTATGATAAAGGATTATCAACAAAAAGCAAAGATTACTATGTTAATTATTTAATTAAAAAGTACAATAGTTTTTTATCAGAAGATATTACTAGAAAAGAATCAAAATACTATGGAGATTTAGATTTTATTTTTTTTAATTTATACAAAGAAGCTTTTAATTTTAGAAAAGGTAAGTTTGAAAAAAAAGATGAATGGCTTTGTAATATTTATTGGCTAATTAATTTGAAAATTAAGCAGCAAAAGGCTTTAGAAGATAAAAATATAACTTTAGCTGCTAATATAACAAATGAAATTTATAAAAATTTTCTTGTATTAAGAGATTATGCTGAAAAGTTTAGGTTTCTTGGGAATGTTTTGATTGTTTTAGATATTACTAATATTCAAAAAGAAATAAATAAAGGTTTAAGAATCATATTCATAATTTTTTTAGTGATATATTTATTATCAATCATTTTGATTTCATTAATATCAAAGATATTTGTTAAAAATATTAAAATACTTGAAAATTGGGGACTCGAAGTTAGTAAAGGGAATCTTGATGCAAAAATCAAAATAAATTCAATGGATGAAGTCGGGAGACTTTCAGATATATTTAATATAATGTTATCTGAATTGATACAAAAATATCACCTTGAAAGGTATGTTTCAAAGGGGACAATTAATTTAATAAAAGATATGCAAGATAAATCTCAAAACTTAAATCTTAAGGAAAGAAGAAATTTTGCTTTTTTATTTTCAGATATTAGAGGCTTTACCTCTTTTTCAGAGAAAAGTTCTCCAGATGATGTAATAAGCATATTAAATATTTATTTGGATGCTCAGTCTAAAATAATTAAAAAAAATAAGGGAGATATAGATAATTTTGTTGGAGATCAAGTAGTCGCTCATTTTAAAGGTGAAAAAAGAGTTGATAATTGTATCAGAACAGCAATTGAAATAATAAATTATATAGAAGAGCTTAATATTAAAAGAAAAAAAGATAATTTACCAATTTTTGAAGTAGGCATAGGTCTCCATATGGGGGATGTAGTAGTAGGGAATATAGGATCAGACTTTAGAATGCTTTTTACCTGTATAGGTGATGCTGTAAATACTACAGCAAGATTATGCTCAATTGCTAAACCTATGGAAATATTATGTTCTGAAGAAATTTATCTTAATTCTAAAAGCAAAGAAAAATTTGTAGAGTTTAATGAAGTCAAACTTAAAGGAAAAGAAAAAGAAATAAAAATATATAAAATTAAAATGTAATTAGCTTGTAATTTCATTATTTTATGATTAATTTTTCTTAAATAAAAATAATTAAATTTCAAATTGGAATTAATGTTTTATCTTTTTAGGTTTATTAATAATTTTAATATTTTAATTTTCAAAAAGGATCTTTTAATGAAAAAAGTTAAGGCAATTACATATAAAACATTTATATTATTAATTTTATTAGTTTTAATTTTTTTATTTTTTTCTTACAAAATGGGGCTTGCAAATTTTATTTCTACTATAATGAAAACAGCACATGATCTATTACTTAATACATGTTTTTTCATAATGGCTTTGTCGGTAATATCAGGTGCTTTTGGTTCTTTTCTTGTAGAGTTTGGTATTATTTCTCTATTAAACAAAATACTTGCTCCAGTTATAAAAGTATTTTGGGGGTTACCTGGAGCTGCTGCTATTGGAGCTTTGTCAACTTATATTTCTGATAATCCCGCAATAATAGCACTTGCTAAAGATAAGAATTTTATGAGTTATTTTGAAGATTATCAAAAACCAGCATTAACTAATTTTGGAACATCTTTTGGTATGGGCTTAATTATTACTGCTTATATGTTTTCTAAAGGGTTTTTTATTGAAGCTCTAATTGGCAATGTTGGGACTGTTATAGGATCTATTTTTTCAACTAGAATGATGATAAATTATTCAAAAAAATACTTTGCTACTCATAAAGACTTTAAACATCTTAATTTACATGAAAAGGATAAAGAAGATCTATTGAATTATAGATATATTAGAGAAGGAAACTATTTTCAAAGACTCTTAGATTCTATTTTAGATGGAGGTAAGAATGGTCTTGAGATGGGATTTCAAATTATACCAGGGGTTTTAATTATTTGTACCTTTGTCTTGCTCGTTACTTTTGATTCAGGAGGTCACTATAATGGTTCAGCTTATCAGGGTGTACCAATTTTACCTTTTATAGGTTCATTAATATTTAAACCATTAAAATTCTTATTCGGATTCTCTTCTCCAGAATCTATAGCTTTTCCTGTAACTTCACTTGGTGCTGTTGGGGCTGCTTTAGGTTTAATACCAAAATTTTTACAAGCAGGATTAATAAAAGCTAATGATATAGCAGTATTTACAGCAATAGGAATGACCTGGTCTGGTTATCTATCAACTCATGTTGGTATGATGGATGCATTAGGGTATAGAGATCTTACATCTAAAGCTATTATTTCACACACAATAGGGGGTTTAATTGCTGGTATTTCTGCTAATTACATTTATTTTTTGTTTTTTAAAATATTTTAGTTTCTTTATAAATTAAAATAAATAAATTGATAGATTATTAAGTTAAAAATAGTTAAGTAAATTTAATTAAAATTTTATTGACAAAAAAAATGTTTGCTTCTATTCTTTTTATGAATGGAGGTTAAAAAATGATTAATCAATTAAATATAAGCAAAATAATTTTTAATATATTATTATATATATTAATATGAGCCAATCCTTAATTATTATTTTCTAATAATAAAAATTATTCAATTTGATAATGGTTAATGATTTTTAAATTAGCTAAATAAAGTAATAATTTAAATTAAAACTTGTAGATATAAATATATAAAATTTAAATTATTGAAATATAAGATTTAGTCAATTTACGTAGAATGATTTGATTTACTTTCAAGTAAAATTAGAGGATTGGTTCAAAATCTTTGCTAATCCTCTATGATAAGTAGGATATTATATTAAGATTAAAGATAATAATTATAAAATATAGAATCCCTCTGGATTAGCATCCAGAGGGATTTTTATTAAGGAGATATAACATGAATTATAAAAGAAACAAAATAGATAGTAGTAAAATGAGGAAAAATAAAAAAATTAATAAATATAGTATACTTTTTGATCTAATCAAAAAAAATTATAAGATTTTTTTTATTGCTATAATTATTATTTTGCTATCAAATATAGTTAATATAATAATTCCAATAATTACAAAAAATGTAATAGATATTTATATTAAAAATAAAGATTTAGTTGGTTTTTATAATGAACTTATTAAACTATTTATTCTTATTATGGTATTTAGTTTAATTACTTTTTTTAACATTTATACCAATGAGTATTTAGGACAAAATATTTTGTTTAGCTTAAAGAAGAAAGTTTTTGATCATCTTATATACCTTCCAAGTAATTATTTTGATAAAACCCCAGTTGGAAAATTTATATCAAGAATAGAATCTGATGGAGAAGCTGTTAGAATTTTTATTACTAATTCAATACTTTTAATATTAAATGATATAATTTTGTTTATTGGTATGTTAATTGTTATGATTAATAAATCCCCGGTTTTAACTTTATTTTTAATGATAGTAGTTGTTTTTTTAGCTATTTTTTCTGTATGGTATAAAAACAGGATTTATCCTATATGGGAAAAATTTAGAAAAGTATTCTCTTCTATGACTGGTGTTTTATCTGATATAATTAAAGGATCTATCTTATTAAAATTAAATAATTTAGAAGGTTGGGGCATCAATAAACTAAACAATGAATTAAAAAAAATATTTATATTAGGAAAAAAAGGTGATTTCATTGATAGTTTATATCATAATACTTTATTTATTTTTGAATCTTTAACAATAGCTTTAATTATATGGATTACTGTTTTTAAGACATCAATTGTTAAGGTAAATTTCTCAGTTGGTTTATTATACCTTTTTACTTCTTATATAAGACAATTTTTTGGGCCTATTAAAAATCTTACCCAACAATATCAAGAGGTTCAAAAAGCTTTAGCTGCTTTATCTAGAATTGAAGAGATACTAAATATTGAAAAAGAAGATTTTTCTGGATTGGATATCAATGATTTTAAGGATAAAATAGTATTTAATAATGTTTCATTTTCTTATGATAATAGGAAAATAGTTTTAAAAAATGTATCTTTTACCATAAAAAAAGGTGAAAAAGTTGCTCTTGTAGGTAAAACAGGGTCAGGGAAAACCACTATTATTTCTATTTTATTAAGATTGTATGATGGATATAAAGGTTCTATAAAAATCGATGGTATAGAATTAAAAAATATAAACAAAGGAGCTTTAAGAAATTTATTTTCAACAGTTTTTCAAGATATTTTTTTGTTTGAAGATAATGTTAAAAATAATATTACAATAGGAAAAAATATTGATGATGATTATATTTTTAGTTTTCTTGACAATATAGGAATAAAAGAATATTTTAAAAGATTTTCTAATGGTTTGTATACAAATATAGGAAATGAAGCCACTAATATTTCTACAGGTGAAAAACAATTAGTTTCTATAGTTAGGACCTACTTAAGAAACTCTGAAATTTTTATTTTTGATGAAGCTACAGCATCTATTGATAGGGAGACAGAAGATTTAATTTATAAATCATTAAACAAATTTTCTAAAGATAAAACATGTATTATTATTGCTCATAAATTATCAACTATAAAAAATGTTGATAAAATTATAGTTTTTCATAACGGAGAAGTTATAGAAGAAGGTAGTTATAATGAGTTAGTAAGTAAAAATGGTTATTTTGCTGAGCTTGTAAATATAAAAACATAAATTTCTTATACAAAAATTAAAATATGTTAAATTAATAAATAAATTTATAGAAATATATTTACTAATTTTAAGGAATGCTTATGAAAAAGTTATTAAAATATATTTTAAAATATTGGAAAGAACATAAATGGAGAATATCAATATTAATTGTTTTTTCCATAATTAGTACTATTATAATGGTTTATTGGCCTGTTATTCTCAAAAATGTTATAGACTCAATAACAGAAAATTTAAAGTTGAATAATGTATTAAAAAATCTTTTTATTTTTGTTATTTTATCTTTTCTTTTTGTATTTTTTTATACTTCGATACAATTAAATAGAATTTTCATTAATAGATCTTTCTTTTTTAAGATGACTCTTGATCTTGTTATATTTATACTAAAACAATCCAAAAAATTTTTTAATAAATTCAAAACAGGAGATATTCTAACAAGAATTATAGATGATATACAAAATTTGTCTTGGTTTTCATGTTCTGGAATATTTAGGTTTTTTGATGCTCTATCAATAATTATTTTTTCTTTTGTAGTTATGATTAGTTTGTCTCCACAAATTACTCTTTTTATTTTAATACCAATTATTTTAATATTTATTAATATTGTTTTAATTGAGAAAAAACTTGACTATGCTTATGAACAATTGCAAAAAAGTATTTCTGAAGTTAATGATAATATTGAAAAAGCTTTTTCTGCTATAAAAATTATTAAAAGTTGTAATATGGAAGAATTTTCATCAAAAGAGTTTGAATTATTAATGAATAAAAGAAAAAACAAGGAATTAAGAATTGTATTATTAGATGCTATTTGGCATGGTTCAAATATGTTTTATATGAATCTTGGATTTTTTATTATAATTTTATTTTCGGGGAAATTCGTTATTGCGGGTACTTTAAGTTTGGGCACATTTATAGCTTTTACACAATACTATTATACTATTAATGAATATTTTTATTCTATAGTTTATTTTTTTGTAAATTTAAAAAGGAATACTATTGCTTCTAAAAGAATTATGGAACTTTATGAAAATGATTCTATACTAAAATATGATAAAATATTTTATGAAGGATATAAGAGTTTAATAAATATTGAAAATATTGAAAAAATAGAGTTTAAAAACGTTACATTAAAGTTTGGTGATAGAACTATATTTGAAAATTTAAATTTGACAATAAATAAGGGAGATTTTATTGGTATAAAAGGTAAAGTAGGAAGTGGTAAAACATTATTATGTGATTTAATAGTTGGTAATGAAATGCCATCTTCAGGAGAAATATTAGTAAATGGTATACCAATCGAGAAAATAAATATAAAAAGTTATAGAGCCAATTTTGGATATGTTTTACAAGAACCTTTGCTTTTTTCTGAATCAATTAAGGAAAACATTACTTTTAGTAATTTTAATTCTAGAAAATTAGATAACTTAAATTTCTCCAATATTGAAGATAGTTTTTATTATGAATATGAAAAAAGAAAATTTTTTGATTTTTTTAAAAAGATAGATAGGGAGATTAAAATTGATGAAGATGAAGAATTAAAAAAAAGAGAAGAATTAAATAAAGATCAAAATTATAAAATGATCCAAGAATTTAATAAAAATGAAGATATAAAAGAAATATTTAATTATAAAAAATTAGAAAAAGTTCAAATCGATGAATTTAAAGAAAATGAAAAATATAACTTAAATTATTTGATTAAAATTGATGAAAATCTTATAGAATCTATTAATTTTGCTAACTTAACTGATGATATAAAAATGTTTCCTGATGGAATAAATACTAAAGTTGGAACTAAAGGAATAATGGTTTCTGGCGGACAAAGAGAAAGGATAACAATAGCAAGAGCAATTTATAAAAAACCGAACATTTATATATTTGATGATTCTACTAGATCTCTTGATGCTAAAACTGAGCATAAAGTTATTAAAAATATTAAAGCATTAAGTAAAAATAATACCATTATTATGGTTACTCATAGAATTGAATCTTTAAAATATGCAGATAAAATAATTGAATTAGGCTAATATTATAAAATTAGTTAATAATTTAATATAAGTAAAGTTAAATTTTTGTGCTATATTTTTTGTAGTTAATTAAATAAAAAAATTAATAAGAAATTTTGGAGTATTTATGTGTGGTATAGTTTCTATTATTTATGAGAAAGAAAATAAAAAAATGGGTATAGAAGCATGTAATTTGCTCAAAAAACTAGAATATAGAGGTTATGATTCTACTGGGGCTGCATTTATAGATGATAAAGGTAACATTATATTAAAGAAAAAAGTAGGTGCTCCTTCAAAAGTTGTCCATGATTTAAATATTGATAAATTCGCAGGCAAAACCTTTATTGGTCAAGTAAGGTGGGCAACTTTTGGTTCAGTTACCGATAAGAATTCTCAACCACATGAAGTAAATTGTTTTATAAATCTTATTGGAGCACACAATGGTAATATTTCTAACTGTGATACACTTAAAGAATTTTTAGCAGAATCTGGTCATAAAATTATTTCAGATAATGATGGTGAGATAATAGTGCATTTAGTAGAACATTTTTACAACATTAATCTTAAAAATTTTGATAAAGAAAATATTTATGAATCGAATGATTTTGATAATTTTAATAAAATTTTTACTAATATTTTTAAATTTGATAATTTTAATAATGGAAAAAATAAAAACAATTTTAATAATATCCACAAAAAATTATTTTGTTTTATAGATGCCATAAGAAAAGCCGATGAAAAGGCAAATGGGTCATATGCAGCAGCAATAATAGATCCTGAAATAGATGGAATTTTTGCTATAAAATCTGGATCTTCTTTATATGCTGGGATTGGTGAGGATGAAAATGGCAAATTTATTTTGGTATCAAGTGATCTAACATCAGTTTTAAGTAAAACTAGATTTCTTATCCCAATTAAAGAAGGGGAAGGTATATTCTTTAACTACAATAATTATTTTATATTTAATCTTTCTGGTAGATTAAACATTATAAAACCTGAGGCAAAAAGATCAAAATTGAATTTAAAGGATACTACACTTTCTCCAAGATATCATTTTTATATGGAACAGGAAATATTTTCATCTTCATCAAATATTGATGAAATATTATTGTATTATTTTTATGATACCAAAGAGGAGAAATTATTTGATTTTTTTGAACAAAACAAAGAGGATTTTTATAAGTTATTTTCAGATTTTACTGGATTAAGTTTGAAAAAAAATGAAGACGAACTAAAAAAAGAATTTAATGATTTTATTAATTCTAATTTGTTTAATGAATTATGGATAAAGTATAAAAATATTGCTATAATAAGTTTAATTTATTCTAGAAAAGAGTTTATATCTTCGGAAAAACAATTTCTTTCTGAATTAATAAAATTTGCTGATATAGAAGATAAACTTTTTTTAATAGATAATATGATTTTATGGAAAAAGAAGAGAAAGATTATTCATTTTTTTAATTTTTTAATTTATCTCATAATTATTTCTTATTTAAAAGGTGGGAGAATATTTACAATAGCAAGTGGGACATCTTATCATGCTTGCCTAACTGGTTCATATTTTTTTAATAATCTTACTAAAATATCTCTAATTGCAACTAATCCCGGAGGTTTTAGATCAGTGTATTTAAATGGGGTTAAAAAAGATGATATTATTATTGTTGTTACTCAATCTGGTGAAACAAAAGATTTAGTTGATATTATTCAAGATATAAAAAAATTATGTAATGATGTTCATATTGTAAGTTTGGTTAATAATGAAAATTCTAGAATTCCACAAGAATTATCAGATTTTTATCTTCCAATATTGTGTGGTCCTGAAATAGCTGTTGCAGCAACAAAATCTTTTATAAGTCAGATACTACTTTTTTATATGATTGCATTTAGAATCTCAAAGATATTTGAAGATAGTAACCTTGATAGTGAAAGAAATTTTGATTCAATTTACCCTTTATTAAAGAGAACATCCTTAAAATTTAATGATGAATTAAAAACAAAAATTTATAAAATAAAAGAATTAATTGATGATTCATTAAAAAAAACAGATAAAGATTTAACTGAAGTTGCATTAAAATTATATTTAAAACCATCAATACATATTTTAGGTACTTCACTTATTGGTATTGCTAAAGAAGGAGCATTGAAAATAAGAGAAGTTGTTTTAAATCATACTGAAGGTTATGATTCAGCTGAGTTCAAGCATGGACCAAATACTATATTAGGCAAGAATACAATTTTTTCAATAGAAGAGGTTACAAAACTTTTTTCAGATTTTGTCAACTTTTTAAAGATTAAAATGGATAAAAACAAAATAGATTTAACAAGTGAGATTGTTAACGATTTCTTTAAAGCTTTGTTAAGTTGTGGACTTGATAATGATAAGAATTTTTTTGAAAATTTTAATGAAAATAATGCAAGTAATATAGAAAGATTAATTTTTGATTTTAAAAAAAGTATAAATATTGAAAATTATTTTTCAAACTATCCACTAATATTTATATGTAATAGCGATGATAGAGATAAAAGAATTACAATTTCTCAGATTCATACTCATAAGATAAGAGGAGCTGATATAATATTAATAGCTGAAAATGATGATGAGTTATATAAAGCTATTTCAAATAGTCCAGCAGATTCAAAAAATTACTATTATAAGTTTATAGAAGTAAAAGAAACAGATGATAAGAATCTATTTGTTTTTCCTGTAACTGTAATATTACAAAATTTAGCTTTTAAAATGTCAGTTATGAAAATGAAATATTTAAATTCACTTCATATTGAGAACCATGGAGTACATCCAGATGCTCCGAAAAATGTTTCAAAATCAATAACTGTTGACTAAAAAAATTAAACCATTACTTGTTTATAATTTGCTCTATTTAATGCAGAGTTTACAATAAATTTTATCAAATCTATATAAGAAAAATCAAACATAGAAGCAATTATTGGTAAATCTGAATGAGTTGGATGTAACCCTGCTAAAGGATTTATTTCAAGAAAATGTGGTACACCATTTTTATCTAGTCTTATATCAACCCTTGAAGAATCTTTACAATTTAATATTTTGTGAACTTCAAGTGCAATTTTTGAAGCTTCTTTTGCATTTTCATCTTCAGCTTTTTTATAATAAACTAATTTTTCACAATTTTCTTTGTTATAATAAGAATATACTTCTTCTTCTGCATTTTCTTTTAATATTATTTCCATTGCTCCTAATATTTTTGAGTTTTCTCCAGTACCAAGAATAGCAACTGTATATTCTTTACCAGGAAGAAATTCTTCTATGATTGCAGGTTGTTTATATTTTCTGATTATTTCTTCTGTTTGTATTTCAAGTTCTCTAAAATTTAATACCTTAGAATTTTTAGAAACTCCAATTCCTGTCCCACCAGCAATTGGCTTTACAAAAAGAGGGAAGTTGATATTTAATTTTTTAATCTCATTTATTTTTTTATTTAATTCATCTAAATTTTCTATAATATAAAAATCAGGAGTTTTTATTTTATGATTTTTAACTATCTCTTTAGCATATCCTTTATGCAAAGCTATGCTTAAAGTTAATGGATCTGAAAATGTGTAAGGAATTTGGTAAGCATCAAGTATAGCTGGAACTTGTGATTCTCTTCCATATCCATAAATTCCTTCACATATATTGAATACAAGGTCCCATCTTTTACCATCTGATAAATTTTTTATAAGATTTTTTATGTTTCCTATTCGTTCGGTGTGAAAACCTAGAGATTGTAAAGTGTTTTCAATTGAGATAATAGTTTCTTCCGAATCGAATTCTGCTAATTCCTCTTCTGTTAAACCTAAATTTACATAGTCTTTTCTTAAATCATATGTTAAACCAATCTTAATAGAACTCGAACTGGGGTAGTCCATAATTACTCCTTAAATTTTTTTCTTTTATATTAGCAATATAAAAATAAATTACAATTATTAATTTTAAAAAAATTAAAAATATTATATTATTTTTTAATATGTTGAAATAATTATTTTATGTTTTAATATATAAATATAAAAAGTAAATTTTTATATTTTAAAACTAAATTTTAATATAAATTTCTAAAAATAACATAATTATTAAAAAAAATTAAAGATTAAATTAATAAAAATTTAAATGAAAATATTTTAAGTAAAAATATTTAAGGAATAAATTATGAAAATTAAATTTTATGGAGTCAGAGGGAGTCATCCAGTTCCAGGTAATACAACAGTTAGATATGGAGGAAACACAAGTTGTGTTACAGTATATAAAGTAATTGAAAATAATAAAATATTAAGGATAATCATAGATTCTGGTTCAGGAATTGTTAAACTTGGTAAGGAAATAATGCAAAATTGGGAAAATGAAATAAAACCATTAACTATATTATTTACTCATTTACATCCAGACCATACTGCAGAATTTCCTTTTTTTGCTCCAAACTATAGAGAAGATGCGGTTATAAATATGTATGGAATGCAAGCATTAAAAATGCATGTAGGCAAAGTGATTGAAAGAAATATGATTCCACCAAACTTTCCTATAGAGTATAAAGATTTAAAAAGTAGAAGAAATCATTATGTTATTAAAGATAATTCAAAGTTTAAATTGTCTTATAATGGAAGGGATTATTTTGAAATTAATGCAATGCAGTCTTTTGCCCCTTCTCATCCTCAACAGGGAGCTATTTATTATAAAATAATAGATTTAGAAAATGGTAGTTCTCTATCGTGTATTTGGGATATAGAATCTAAAATTGGGGGAGATAAGGCTGTTATTAATTTTGCAAAAGATTCTGATGTTATGATTCATGATACTCAATATACAGAAGAAGAATATATATCTTCTAAATTTATTGTTCAAGGATTTGGGCATTCAACTTATGAAATGGCTATAGAAAATGCTAACCAAGCCAATATAAAAAAATATCTTATATGTACCCATTTTAATACAACTCATTCAGATGAGAAATTGGATCAAATTCAAAAAGATTTAAATAAAAGGAATTTTAAATTTAAAGTTATTTTAGCTTATGAAGGTTTAGAAATTGAATTATAAAAAATATTCTGGAGCTTTTATTCTTGTTTATACCAGTAACAAATGAAGAAGTTAAAAATTTAAACTGGCAAAATGTTGAAATTGTTCTAATTAATGGCGATACTTATATTGATTCACCTTATTCTGGAATAACTATTATAGGTAAATTGCTATTACAAAAAGGATTTAGAGTTGCTTTAATAGTTCAACCAGAATTTAATTATAGAGAAAATACAGACTATGTAAAAAATAATGAAAATAATATAACTGTTACTGAATTTGGAGAACCAGAACTTTTTTTTGGTATTTCTGCTGGCCTTGTTGATTCAATGGTTGCAAATTACACTTCAAGTATGAAAAAAAGAAAGATTGATGATTTAACCCCTGGGGCATTTAATATTAAAAGGCCAGATAGAGCAACAATTGTTTATTCAAATTTAGTTAAAAAATATTATAAAAACAAAACACTGGTGCTTGGTGGAATAGAAGCAAGTTTAAGAAGAATTACTCATTATGATGTTTGGGAAAATCGATTAAGAAAACCGATACTTTTTGATTCAAAAGCAAATTTTTTAATTTATGGCATGAGTGAATTAACAACACTCTTATTTTCTTTTATTATTAAAAGAAAAGTAGAAGATTATTTAGGAATGATTAAAAAGTTAAGGGGTTTATGTTTTATTGAAAAAAGTATAGAAAAATTTAAAATAATTGACTATAAAGAAGTTTATAGAAATAATAAATTTAATTTTGATAAATTTTATAAGTATTTAAATGAAAGGATCAATTTAGAAAATAAATTTAACAAATTATATTTATATAACGATCAAATTTTAAACTTATTTATAAATAATAACTTTTTAGATTTAGATAATTTTTGTGAATTTTTAAATGATAATGAATACTATATAATATTACCTTCTTTTGAAGAATGTTTAGAAGATAAAAACAAATTTGAAATTATGTATGAAATATTTAATAAAAATTGTGATCCAATTAATTCTTTTTCTTTAATTCAAAAGGTAGCAGATAGATATTTAATTCATAATAGACCTCAAAGATATCTTGAAACTAAAGAACTTGATTATATTTATGAGTTACCATATGAATATGATGCACATCCTTTTTACAAAAGGAAGGGAATAATTAAAGCATTAGAGACAATTAAAAATTCTATTACAATTACTAGAGGGTGTGCAGGAAGTTGTACTTTTTGTTCTATCAATATTCACCAAGGGAAAAATGTAATTAGTAGATCTATTGATTCTATTTTAAGAGAAATAAATTTTATAGTAAAAAGAAAAGATTTTAATGGTATTATTTATGATTTAGGTGGTCCTACAGCTAATCTTTTTGGTATGTATTGTAAAAAAATTTCAACATTAGGCGAGTGTAAAAATAAAGATTGTTTATATCCAGAAGTATGCAAAAATTTTAAGATAGATCATGATAGGTTAATTAAATTGTATAAAGAAGTTTCAAAAATAAAAGAAATAAAGAAAGTTTTTATTCAATCTGGTATAAGATACGATTTAATTATTGAAGATAATAGAAATGGAGAAGAGTATTTAAAAATTTTAATAAAAAATCATGTCGGTGGTCAACTAAAAATTGCTCCAGAACATGTCAATAATAATATTTTAAAGCTTATGAAAAAACCAACAGTTGATAAGCTTATTAAATTTATTAATTTATTTGAAAAAATAAAAAAAGAAGAGAATAAAAATATTTTTTTGACATTTTATTTAATATCTGCTTTTTTAGGGTGTACAATAAAGGAACAAATGGAGTTGAAGAGATTTTTTAAAATGTATTGTAAGTATCCTATTCCTGAACAAGTTCAAATTTTTCAGCCTACCCCATCAACTTATGCAACATTGATCTACTTTACTGAACGGGATCCACAAACAAAAAGTAAAATATTTGTTGAAAAAAGATTAAAAAACAAATGCTATCAAAAAGAAATATTATTTAAGGATAGAAAAATTAATAGAAAAAAAAAAGAAGGTAAAATTAATAAATAAATTTTAATGGATTATAAAAATTTATATGGATAAAAAAATTAAAATTGCTATAATTTGTGGCTTTGGTAAATATTATGGTTCTGGTCATTTTATTAGAATGAAAGTTTTGGATAATTTTTTAAAAGAGAATTTATATTATTCAAGATTAATGATGATAGAAAAAAAAAACGATTTTCTTGATCTTCCAATTGAAGATTTTGATATAATTATAAAAGATACCAGAGATGGTAATAAAAAAATTGAAAAAAAATTAAAAGATAAGTTTTTAATAACATTTGATGACTATTATAAATATAATAATAAAAACATTAATTTTTTATACTATATAAATTCACTTCCCTCAATTAAGAATTTTGGAAATATCACTTCATTTGATTTTGTTTTATTAAATGAAAATTCTTATGCTAAAATAATGGATCAGTTTTCTTTTAATAATTATGAAGATAATTTTTTTATAAATTTTAAGGATGAAATAACTATTCTTGTTTCGTTTGGAACTCTTGATCCAAAGAAAATGGTTTTAAAATTTTTGAAATTGATTATCGACGATTCTTTTTCAAACTATATTATTAATAATAAAATTAGAATTGTAATATTAAAACCAAAATATATTTTAAAAAATTTAATAGATATAAATAAAATCCTATGTAAAAAAAATTTTAATTTTATTAAATTTATTGAAGATGAAAATGAATACTATTTTTATTTAAGAAAATGTGATATTTTTATTTCACATCCAGGTTTATCACTATATGAAGCTATAAAACTTAATAAAAAATGTATTATTATTTCACCTACAAGATATCATAATATTATAGCAGAGAAAAATTTTTCTAAAATAAATAGTGGAATATTATCTAATATATTATTTTTACCTATAATAAGAACTTTTTTACTTAATAAATTTATAAAGAGGTTAAAAAATATAATAAAAGATGAGATTAATCAAACAAAAGCTAATTTTGAAGCTTCAATAAAAAATAATATAGTAAAATTTAATGAGGATGTTAAAAAAATTATTTTAAAATTAATTAGTAATATAGAGAAAAAGAAAAATTTTATTAAAATCTGCCCATTTTGCTTATCAAATAATTTATATTTAATTTATTTATCTGAAAAATATAATTTGTTAATATGTAATAAATGCAAAAGTATAATTAAGGATGATATATTTTATAATGAAATAGAAAAAGATACTTATATAGATGAAAATTATTTTGATTCTAATTATAAAGAGAGATATGGTAAAACTTATTTGCAGGATCGAAATAATATCAGAAATATAAATATTAAAAGATCAAAACTATTATTTGAGTTAATTAAAAAATTTTTTATTAAAAGAAAAAAGAATTATTTATTTTCAAATTTAATACAAAATAATAAAAAAGTTTTAAAAATTTTAGATATAGGTTGTGGATATGGGTTTTTGCTTGAAGATTTTAATACCTTTCTGTCTCCCCAACTAAGAAAATTGGATTTAAATACTGAATTTTATGGCATTGAGATAAATCCATTATCAAAAAATTTTGTTCCAAAATTTATTAATCTTTATAATTGTGATTTTGAATCTTTTTACAATAATTATATTTTAAAAAGTGAAAATAATTTAAAAGATGATAAATTTGATATAATATCTGCTACTTTTTTAATTGAGCACATTTTTGATGTTGAAGATTTTATAAATAAAGTTTCAAAAATATTAAATAATAATGGTATTTTATTTCTTGCTTTCCCAAATTCTTATGGCCCGACTTTCTATTTTAATAAAGAAAAATTTTTTAATACAAGACCAATAGAACATTATTATGATATTTCATTGAAAGGTATTAAAAAGTTATTAAAAAGGCATAATATTAAGGTTATTAAAATTAATATACCAGAGCATCATTATTTAAGGTGGAAAGAAAAAAATAAAATATTATCTTTATTTATCAAAAAAAAGTTTTATAATTTTATTGCAGGTAAAATTGGTTTTTCTGATACAATTGAGGTTTACTGTATAAAAAATATAGAAAAAATTTAAATTTAAAAAGATTAATTATTAGATAAATATATGAAATTAATTTTATCTATAAAAACTTTAATATGAAATTGGATAAAAAATTAAAAAATAAAGTATTTTATTTTTTTATATTTTCATTATTTCTAATATTATTAATTAATAATTTAAATATAAATTCATTTTCAGAAGAAGAAGTTCTAATTCCAGATATTATAAAAAATAATTTGGTAAATGATTATTTTAACTTTAATTTTATATTAAAATCTTTTGATCTTTCATTTATTTATAATTATGAAGACTTTTGTTTTGATATTAAAAATAAAGATACAAATTTAACCTTAAGGATTAATAATAGAAAAAATATATCTATTTATAAGTATATATTTAAAACATTTTCAGAACCTTTAATTATTATTATTAATGATAAGGAAAATAATAATCAAGAAGAAAAAAATAATTTTAATTTAAATAAAAATATTGATTTTAAGATATTCATTAATTCAGATATAGTTTATTATTATTATAAAATATTTTTTATTCCAAAAAATTATAAAGATGAGTTTGATAAGTGGTTTCAGTATAAAAAATATTTAAAAGAACTTAAATTATTAAACTATAAACCAATTGAAAGCTATACAGAAAATATATTTGATCTAAATAAAGTTGAAAAAGAAAAGATAGAGGAAGATAATAAGAAAGATAATATAATCAAAGAGGAGATTGAAAAAAAGAAACAAGATGAAAATGTAGTTAAGAATTATTATGATTTTGCTAAAAAAGAGATATTTGAATATAAAAGATTAAAATATATTATAATTGATCCAGGCCATGGAGGAAAAGATCCAGGTGCCATATATGGAAATATTAAGGAAAAAGATGTAAACCTATATATTTCAAATATTTTATTTTCTGAACTTAATAAAAAGTACTCAGATTTTATAATTTTAATGACAAGAAAAGATGATAGATATATTTCTCTTGAAGATAGAGTTAAATTTATAAATAATTATAATACTAAAGAATATACAGGCTTAATGATTTCTATTCATTGCAACTCTAATCCACTTTCAAATAAATCCAATGGATTAGAAGTTTATTATCTTGATTATAATATAGCCGATAGTAAAATTAAGGATTTAGTTTCAACTGAAAATAATTTAGGCACTAATAATAGTAAAGAAGATTTAAATTATTTTATAAATAGAATTTTAAATGAGAATTTGATTTATGCATCAAATTTTTTTGCGAAGACATTTTATGAAATTTATAAAAATAAAAAACCTGTCATTTTGCCTAATAAATTAGCTGGAGCCCCTTTTTATGTTATAGCTTATAGTGAAATACCTTCGATTCTTATAGAATTAGGATATTTAACCAATCAAAATGATCTTAAAAATTTATTATCAAAAAAATTTATAGATGATTTTATAAGCTCTATTTTGGAAGCTATTGATATTTTTATAAAAAATTATAATGATACTAAAGGATTTAAAAAATAGATGGAGAAATTATGGATAATAAAATTATTTCTTATTTAAAAAATATTATTAATAATTTTTTTAAATATTTAAATAAAACCTTAAGTGATTTATCAAAATACTTCAAGAATAATTATAAAAGTTTAATTCGTTTAATTCCAATAATAATAGCATTAATTATTTTTATTTTAGCTGTTTTGACTATTTATAATTTAAAATATAAAAAATTAGATAAGTATAAATTTTATTTTGTTGATTATTATGGAAAGATTAAATATGAAAAATTTAATTTGCCATTAAATTATAATGTAGAAGATATTTGTAGTGTATATTTTTCTGGTCCTTTTAATAAAAAGAAATTTCCAGATTATATTTTTAATTTAAAATATTATGAAAAAATAGATGTTAGAGATAAAAAACTCTATTTAGTTTTAAATAATGAAGGATTAAAAAAGATAAATGAAATAAATGATAATATATTAAAATTAATAGGAGTTTCTATTAAGAGAACTTTTATGATTCATAAAATTAAAATAGAAAAAATTATTTTTATTTCTAGTTTTACTGGGGTTGCTGTTAAAGAGATTAATGTTATTAAGAAATAATAAGATTAAATAGCAATTAAGTTAAATCTTTATAAAAAAATATTTTATTTAATTTATTTTAAATAAAAATTAAAAAATTAAAATAAAGAAAAAAAAATTTGACAAATATGAAAAATTAAATTAAAATAATTTTTGAGGGTAAAAATGTTTAAATTTTGGGGTAGGGGAATCCGATAAAAGAAAAAAACTTAAAGGAGATAAATATGAAGAAATGGATTTCTGTTGTTCTTTTTTTATTAATCTTCTTCAGCATAAATATTTTTGCTGAAAGACAAATTTTAATTGATTTTAATAATTTATCAAATACTGAACTCGATATAGTTAAGCTTGCAGGACCAAATGCATTAACAGTAGCTGATGCAGATAAAGATAAATTGTTGATTTCCCTTGACCCAAATAACTGGGAGGTTCAATTATCTCCTTCAGCAAGAACTATAGAAAACATTGTAAACTCTATTACAAAAACAGTAACTCCAGAAAGTGGAGAATATAAAGGGCAAAAAGTTCTTGGGGCTAGAATTCACTTTCCAACAGGAAAATATGCTGCATGGGCTAAGATAATGCCACCTTACGAAATCCCATCATATGAAGCAGCAGATCAAAATGATAAAATAGGTAATAAATATGTAAATAAGGGTGTTTTAAGAAATGTTGGCCCAATTAAAACTGTTATGGTTACTGTAAAAGGAAGAAACTTCCCACATTCATTAACTATTAGATTAAAAAATCAAAATGATGAGTTTATTGATATTTTTGTTGGATATTTAGATTTTAATGGATGGAGAACTTTTAGAATTGATAACCCAAATTATATTCCAGATGTTAGAAAAAGAAATTTAAAGAAATTTCCTCTTTATCCACAAGAAGAACCATATGTTAAATTAGATTCTTTTATTATATATAAATATTCAGATGGTCCTGGTGGTGATTTTATAATATATATAAAGTCTGTTGAAATGATTTATGATTTAGCTGTATTAACTGCTGAAGAAGATATTAATGATGAATTAGTTTGGGGTATTTTAGCTGCTAGAAGAGAAGCTAAGAAGAGAGCAGAAGCTGCTAGAGTTGGAATAATACAATTATTAAGATTTGAAGAAAAGAAAAAAATGGCTACTGAATCCGCAGAAGAAACCAAAAAATAAAACTTTATATTATTGTATAATTATTAAAAAGAGGTATCCTAAGATGGATACCTCTTTTTTTATTTTTTTTATATGATATTATTTTTTTAGTATTTATTTTTTGAGAATAATTATGGCTTTACCTTTAAAGATAGATTTTAAAGATATTAATTTAGTAGCTATTAAAAATGGTTTTAAAAATATTTTTATTTATAAAGATAAAGATTTTTTAATAATATTTGAATTATTAAAAAGAGATTTATCCTATTTTATAAAAGATAATGTTAAATTTATCGAAGATGAAAAAATATTTAATAATTTTGGAAATCAAATTAATTTAGAGAAGTATAAAGTAGATCCTAAATTGATTAAAGATAGACTTTTAAATAATTTTGATAAAATTGTTCCAAATAGTAATAAGAATGAAGATCAAGAAGAGTTTAAAATAATAAAGATAATTTCTAATATCTATCAATTTTCACTAAAATTGAATATCAATTTTTTAGATAAACCTATACAAGTTAAGTTTAAAAACAAAATAAAATTATACCCTGACTCTACATTAAATTTTAATTTAGTTTTACCATTTCAAATATCTTTATATAATAAAGATGATGATACTGTCTATTTTAATTTATTGGAAATAAAAATGAAAAATTCTTATATAGGAGAAATAAATTTAGATAATGGTTATTTTTGTTATTCTATTGATGGTATAATTATTAATTTAAATTTATTTGAAGAAAACTTACAAGAAATTAGTTTTTCAAATATAGATAATTTGTTAATAAACAGTAATTTTAGTTTAAAAAATAATATGTTTTTATATTCTGTTTTACCTTTAAAACTTGTAAATAAAAGTTTTAATATTATTGAATTACAATATATAATTTTAGAACAAAATGAACTAAATGTTTATAATTTTGACAATAAATTATTATTATGTGATATTTTAGAGTACACATTTTTATCAGGAGATAAAATTGTTAAAGAGTATAAGGTTTATAGCACAAATACTAAATTTGAATATAATTTGGTTTCTGTTATTAATAAAAGAGAAATTGTTGAAAACTCAATTATTAAAAGGACAATGAATATTTTATTTCAATAAATTTTATTTAGAAAAGGAAATTTTTATAATATGAAATATATAAAAAATATATATGTATATATAAAAAATTTTTTTGATGAGTTTTTTTTAATAACAATAAAAGATTTTTTTGAAAAAAAAAGTTACATTAATATTTTAAGGATATTTTTCTTTTTTATTATTAGTATAATTTTTCTTAATATAATTATAAAGATTTCTAAAAAGCTTATAGGTAAAAAAATTTCAATCCAAACTAAAGATATAATAATAAAAGTGATTAAATTTATAGGTTGGGCTATAATTATTACAACTATATTGAGAAAACTTGGTATTGATTTAACTGCAATATTAGGGGCTGCAGGAATTATTGGTATTGCTGTTGGTTTTGCTGCTCAGACAAGTATTTCTAATTTTATTTCGGGTTTTTTTTTATTATCAGAAAAACCTTTTGAAATAGGAGATGTTATCAAAGTTAATAATATTATGGGAATAATTGATAGAATTGATTTGATGGCAGTTAAAATAAGAACTTTTGATAATCAAATGATAAGAATACCAAATGAGGTTTTAATTAAAACTGAAATTATAAATATTACAAAATTCAAAGTTAGAAGAATGGATATACTGTTCGATGTTGAATATGGTACTGATTTGGATAATCTTGAGAATATATTAAAAAAATTAGCAAAAAATAATATTTATGTGCTTGAAGATCCAGAACCACTTTATCTTATTAATTCTCTTGAAACTAATGGAATAAGAATTTTATTTGGGGTATACTTTCAAAAGGAAAACTTTGTAGAAGTCAAAAACACTATTATTAAAGAATTACTAAATGAATTAAAAAATAATAACATTAAAATAGCTCATCATCAAATTAAGATAGTTAATGATATAGGTATATAGAATTATTTATTCTAAAGTTCTTATAAAATTTAATTGTTTAGAAAAATTATTAATTGGTTTTATTTATTTAAAATTTTTTTTAATTCTACTATCTTAATAATGTGTTGTTTTTCTTGATTTCTTAATTCTTCAATAAATTTTTTTTCCTCAGGGAAATCTGGTCCTATTGTGTCAATTAAGTTTGAATAAAAAACAACAGAATCTTTTTCTTTATTTAATGCTACATCTAACAACTCAAATTCATTTAAATTATCTATATTAATTTTATCATATGGTCCTTCTGATGCAAAAGCATAAGCAAGAAAATCATCATCTAAATATGGATTATTAAATCTTTCTCCTATGAAGGTTTTTGAATTTTTATCAAAAAGTTTTGTTGCTGTTTCAATATGTTTTTTTTCATCTTCAATTAGATTTTTCAGTATGGGATTGTTAAATTTTTGAAAAATTTTTTCATATAATTCTATGCTTTTTCTTTCTTTATTTAAGGCAATATTGAGAATAGTTGAAGCTGATATATACATTTTTTTCTCCTTGATATAAAAAGATTTCTTAAACTATTTTAATTTAATTTTTATAAATTTCAATTTAAATTTAATTTAATTTTGTTAAAAAATTAAATTTTTTAGAAAAATATTTTTTCTATTAAAAATAAATAAAATATCTTAATATAAAGAAATAAAATAATTTAATAACATGTTAAAATAGATAAAACAATAAAACATTTTTATTGAATAAATTTTTTTAAATGATATTTCAAAGTAGTTAATTTATCTTAACTAAATTTTTAATAATTAATAGATAAAGTTTGTTTATGGAATTTATTATTAATGAAAAAATAAAAAAAGATATTTTCAGAAGTTTAACTTTTTTTCAAATTTTTGCTATGTTTAGACGTGGTTTATTTTATTCTTATATGACAATATATTTGAGATATTATATAGGGCTGTCTATTACTGAAACTACTCTTTTTTCTACCATTCCAATGATTTTAAATTCGTTTTTTCAAACATTTATATGGGGGCCATATTCTGATAAAACAAAAAAGAGAAAGAATTTAATTATAATAGGGGAATTATTAGCAGCTTTTGGAACAATTTTAGTATGGTATATGCATTATATTGTTAATAATTTAAGAAATTCTGGTTTGATAATAATTATAGGAATGTCTATTGTAGAAATATTTTGGTCAATGTCAAATTTAGGATGGGCAGTCTATATTTCAGATGTGTATTTATATAATGAAAGAACATTAATACAAACTAAATTTATAAGTTCTGGAGCAATAGGTAGAATGATAGGAGTTTTTGCTGCTGGTTTTTTATACGATTTATTTGGCTTAAAATATGAAGGTTATGGTTTTAGAGAAGGTTTGTTGTTTTTTCTATCATCTTTTTTTATGGTTTTTTCAGTTATTCCTCTATTTAAGATACCAGATAGTGTTAATATTTATAGAAAATTTGGCAATTTTAATTTAGAAAACAAAAATAACTCTAAAAATAATAATTCATTAGATAATAAATTTGTAAATTATTCAAATTATTTAGATGAAAGCAATATTAATGAATTAAAGTTAGACTATTCTTATAAAAAAGAACAATTATTGATAAATTTATTTATAGTATTTATTATTTCTCTTGTTTTTATTAACTTTGGGAGAAACAGCATAAGTTCCATAACTAATCAATATTTAAAATCCCCAAATGGATTTAATTTATCAAGTCAAATGCTTTCTTATATTATAAATTTTTATTCTTTAGGTTTATTTATGATGAGTTTTTTTATAAAAAGCTTAACAAATAAATTTAAGGATGAGATTTTATTTATATTTGGATTATTTCTTGCATTTTTATATTTAGCTATTTATGTGTTTTCAAAAAAAGTTATTTTTATATTTTTAGCTAATTTATTGAATGGTATTTCTGAAAATATTATATCATCAACTTCTTATACTATAGTTTCAAAAATAATTCCCTATAATAGAAGAGGAAAACTATTTGGTTATTATAATTCAACTTTCTTTTTGAGTTGGGGTGTAGCTTCTACAATCCTTATAGCGCCTATTGCTGATATTATTATAAAAAGTGGTAAATCAGATATACATGGTTATAAAGGTGCTTTTATGTGCTCTATTTTCTTATTATTTATTGGTATTATTATTTTTATTATATTTTTAAATAAAATAAGAAAAATTAGAACTTATGAAAACTAAATTTAAATTGTTTATTTTTGACCTTGATGGAACATTGTTGGATACGATTGAAGATATTACTTTTTCTATAAATAAAACTTTAAATTATTTTGATTTACCTGAAATTAATATTTATGAATGTAAGAATATGATAGGTGAAGGGATGGAAACATTGTGTGCCAAGGCTATTTCTTATAGTTTCAAGAAATTGGTTAAGAAAAAAGTTGATCTTGATTTATTACCTGATAAAGAAATTTTGGAGGAATTTTTTAAAAATAAAAATATAAATTTAAAAATATTTACAAATTACATGAACAAAAATTACAATGAAAATTGCTTTAATTATACAAAACCATACGAGGGAATTATTGATTTTCTTGAAAAGGTGCAATTAATAAGAAAAATTGAAAAAATAAATTTTTCTATATTGTCGAATAAACCAGATGTTTTTGTAAAAAAAATGGTAAATAGATATTTTAAAAAATATAATTTTTACCCCATAATTGGTGGATCAGCTAAAATTCCTCTAAAACCTTCTAAAGAATCTTTATACAATTTGTTAAATTATATTGATGATTACGAATCTATTAAATTTAATGAAATTGTTATAATAGGTGATAGTAAAATAGATGTTTTAACAGCTAAAAATTCTAATGTATATAGTTGTTTTGTAAAATGGGGATTTGGAAGTTTAAAAGATCTTGAAATAAATCAAATTTATCCAGATATTATATTAGAAAAGCCACATGAAATAATTAATTTGTTTCAATAAATTTATTTTTTAGTAGAATATATCTTTGAATCAGTGCTTTTCTTTTATAAAAATTATTAACATCATATTTTATTGGACTTGCCAATAATGTTAATAAAATAATTGTTTCTTCCTTTGTTAAATATTTAGCACTTTTTTTATAATAAAAATAAGAAGCTTGTTCAATACCAAATATTCCTTTACCAAATTCAACTGTATTTATATATAATTCTAATATTTTATCTTTTGGTATTGAATTTTCAATTATAAAAGTAGCTATAATTTCTAAATATTTCCTAATGATTGTTCTATCTGGATAAAGAAAAAGAGTTCTGGCTAGTTGTTGTGAAATAGTGCTTCCCCCTTTGATAGGTTTTTTATATTTTTTATATAAAATATAAGCTTCTTTTAGAGCTTCAAAATCAAAACCTTTATGTTTATAAAAATTACAATCTTCAACATAAATTAACATTTTAAAAACAAAGTTAGGTAATTCATTTTTGTTAATATATTTTGGAAATTTAATTTTATAACTATTTTTAATTGTTCTGTAAATAGTAAAACCGTAAACAGAAGGATTTATCTTGTTAAATAAATTTATAAATATATACACATAAATTACAAATAAAAAATTAAAAAAAATAAAATACTTAAATAAAGATTTAATAATTTTTAATAGAGTTTTCATATTTCAAATTTCTTTTTATTTAATTTCTTTAATAAAAAAAATTAATGTCGAAGAGGGGACTTGAACCCCTAAGGAGTTTCCTCCACCAGATCCTGAATCTGGCGTGTCTACCAGTTCCACCACTTCGACGATATATTTCAATTTTTTGTCATTATTTGTATCTTTAAGTTAAATTACTTTTTTAGTTTTTATAAGTTAAAATAAATACTCAAAATAAAATAATTAAAATAATTTCATTTTAAAAATATAAAAATATAATTAGATATTATATAAAATAATATTAATATAATATTTAATATTTTAATAAATATTTTTTAAAAAGTTAAAATATTTCGTAGTAATTAGGTCTTCTGTCTTCTAAAAAATTGTTTAATTTAGTAATATTTTTATCCAATGCTTGTTCTGGATTAATATCATAACATTTAATAGATTCTCTGTTTTTTGGTAAATATAGCAAATATTTTCCATCAGGTGATACTAAAGTTGATCTTCCACTAAATTTGAGAATTATATTATTTTGATTTTCTTTTTCTTTTCCAATTCTATTGCAACAAGCAATAAAAACTTTATTTTCAAGAGCTCTAGTAAAAAGTGCTCTTTGGCAATATGGTAAAACTAAATTAGAAGGATGAAGTATAACTTGAGCTCCTTTAATAGCTAAAGTTCTTGCAGCTTCAGGGAAATACCAATCAAAACAGATCATCATGCCGATTTTAACTTTTTTGTATTCGAAAACATTAAAACCGGTATTACCCTTTTCAAAGAAGAGTTTTTCTCTACTAAATAGATGAGTTTTCCTATATATATTAATTATTTCTCCATTTGCAATAAAAAAAGATGAATTATAGATTTTTTTGTTATTATCTTTTTCTGCAAATCCACCACAAATTGCTATTTCTTTTTTTTTAGTTATATTCTTGTATTCTTTGAAATAATCATTGTCTATTGTTAAAGATGATTTTTCAACTTCTTCTTTAGTTGAAAAGTTATAACCTGATAGATATAGCTCAGGAAAAATTACAATACCATTATCTATTTTTTTTAATATTTTTATGGATTTCAAAAAATTTTTTTCTAAATCAAGAAATTTAGGGTTTATTTGAGCAAGCCAAATCTTCATCAAAATAAAAATATAAAATAAATTATCTTTGTCAAATAAATTTTACATTAATTAAATTATATAGTTTATAAAATATTGAAAAAAAAAATATTGAATATAAATTTTATTTATGGATAAACAAAGAATAGATCAAGTTTTATCTCTTTATGAAATAAAGAAAAAATTTTTCACTTATCAAGAACAGTTTAATGAAATAAAGAAAGATATTTCAAAAGAATCTTTGTTAAATCAAATTAATATATTGGAAAAAGAGACAATTTCTGATAATTTTTGGAAAGATAAATTAAAAGCTAAAGAAACAATATATAAAATTAATAATTTAAAAGAAAAAATAAAACTTATTGATAATCTAGTTGAACTTGAGAACGATATTCTTGAGCTGATTAATATAGTTTTAGAGGAAAACCAGAATGATTTAATTGATTTAAATATTATTGTAAACAAATATAAAGAAGATTTTGAAAATTTTATATATTCAGAGGTTTTTGAAGAAATAGATTCTAAGAATGCAATATTAACTATTCATCCTGGAGCTGGTGGCACGGAATCAACAGATTGGGCTAATATGCTTTTAAAAATTTATTTGAAATATTTTGAAAGAAAAAATTTTTCTTATAAAATTGTTGATTTATTGCCTGGAGAAGGTGTAGGAATTAAATCTGTAACAGTTTATGTCTCAGGCAAAAATGTTTATGGGTTAATGAGAAATGAAGTTGGAATACATAGACTTGTTAGAATATCTCCTTTTGATTCTAATAAAAGAAGACATACCTCTTTTTGTTCTGTGTTTTGTTATCCTGATGTAGAAGATGATATAAATATTGAATTAAATCCTTCAGATTTAAAGATTGAAACATATAGAGCATCAGGTGCAGGTGGTCAACATGTGAATAAAACAGATTCTGCAGTTAGAATAACACATATACCAACAGGAATTGTTGTTTCATGTCAAAATGATAGATCTCAACATAAAAATAAGGAAATAGCCTTAAAAATATTAAAATCAAAACTTTATATGTATTATAAAGATCAAACTGAAAAAGAGATTGAAAAAAGTTTAGAGGAAAAAAAAAGTATAGAATGGGGTAATCAAATAAGGTCATATATTTTACAACCATATGTTTTAATTAAAGATCATAGGACTGAATTTGAATCAACAAATGTCGATAAAATATTTGATGGGGAAATAGATGATTTTATTTTTGAGATGATTAAATTAAAATTTAAGAAAAAATGGAACAAATAATTTGACTTTTTAAAATTTTGATGTTAAAAATTATAAAAGAGAGTATTTTCTTATGAAAAATAGAATTTTAGTTGTAGATGATCTAGCTTTTGTAAGAATGATGATTAAAGAAATTTTGCATAAATATGGTTATCAGGTTGTGGGTGAAGCTTCCAATGGTATAGAAGCTGTAAAACTATATATGCAATTAAGACCAGATGCGGTTTTAATGGATATAACTATGGACCAAATGAATGGAATAGATGCTTTAAAAAAAATAAAAGAGATAGATCCTAATGCAATAGTAATTATGTGTTCGGCTTTAGGTCAACAACAGATAATAATAAATGCAATAAAACTTGGTGCAAAAGATTTTGTAGTAAAACCTTTTAAAGAAGAAAGAATAATTTCAGCCCTAAAAAAAGCTATTGTATAAAATTTTTCCAAATTAGTTTTCAAATGAAAAAAATTATCTTTTATTTAGCTAACTATTTTTTAAAACTTTTATTTATTATACTATTATTAAATATTTTAATGTTTTTATTAAACTTAAATTTAATTTTTGATCCAACCTATACTTTTAATAATAAAGATTTTTTAAATATTTTATTTGCAGCTGATAGTCTTAAAGATAATCCTATAAAAGAAAACCTATTTTTTCAAATAGATGATATTATTAATAATTCTGGAAAGATAGAATTTAATTATTTGATAAACATGTTATTTACTAGTATTAAAGAAATATTGAATGATAAAGATTTTTTATTTAAAGGAGAATTTGAGAAATTGTTTGCAGTTTATATTGCAAATTTAATTGAAAAATTGGACTTTAATAAAAAATCAGATATTGAATTATTTGAAAATATAAATATTGATTTTATAGAAGATATTGATTTTAATTTTAAATTAAAATATTTAGATGAAAAAGAAATAAATAAAAATAAGGATATAGTTCGATTTTTGAGAATTGATATAGAATATGATATAGTAAATAAATCGCAGATAGAAAATTTGAATAAAATATATAAAAATATTGTATATGCAGAATCTATTATTAATGAAAAGGGATTATTATTAAAAATTAGACTTAATTATTTAAATAAAGAATATGAAAAAGAATTAATATACTTATTGCCTTTTGATCATATAAAAATTTATAATGATATTAATAATTTTATAAATTATTACCTTATTAAAGATATTACAGGAATAAAATATTATAAATTTTTTATTAAAAGCAAAGAAGATTATTTTATTAAGGCAAACGATTTAATTCTTGGTAAGACAAATAATCTCTATTATTTAAAAGAAGGAAAGTATACATTAGAAGTGTTTAATGAAGGTTATGAATCTTTAATAGACAATATTGATTTAAATTTTGACTATATTAAAGAGGTTGAATTAAAAAAAAGAGATAAAAAATCAAGAATTACCATTTATGTTTATCCTGAAAGTTCTGATGTATTTATTAACAATAATTATATTGGCAAAAGTCCAATTATTGATTATGAAACATATGAGGGAATAATATATTTACATATAAGTAGTAGTAATTTTGAGCACTATCAATCAACTTTTGTCATTAAATCAGAAGAAAAAAAAATATTAAAAATATTTTTAAAACCTAAAAATTATACAACCTATTTTATTAATTATTCAAATCTATATTATCAAAAAGCAATAAATTACTTTAAAATTACAGGAATATATTTTCTTGTATCTTTAATATCTTTTTCAATAGCTAATAACTATTATGATAGACATTTAAGTTTTGGAGAGATAAAAGATTATACAAATTATCTAATATTTCTAAATATGGGTTATTTATTTTTTATCCCAACTGTCTATTTTCTTATAGAATTTTATTATAACCTTTATTTATACAGTAATTTTTATAAAAATTATCTTCAATAATTACTTTCTTAATTCAAATCCTTTACTCTTTAATGAATTAACTATTTTATTTATTAATTCATTTGTGTCTTCTGATGTTAAGCTTTTTTCGTAAGGTTGCACAGTTATTGAAAATGCTATAGATTTTTTGTCTTCACCTAATTGCTTAGAATAATAAACATCAAATGGAGTAACTTCAGCTATATAGTAATTTTCGTTACTAAAATCTTTTATTATTTCAACTATTTCATTTGAATAAGTATTTTTGTCTACTATAAAAGCTAGATCAAACTTTGTAGATTGAATTTTAGGTATTTTTTTGAAAGGGATAAAATCTTTTTTGTATTTAACTATATTATTAAAGTTTGTTAAGAAAATAGATATAGGTTTTTTTAGTTCAAATTTTGAAATTATTTCAGGGTGTATTTCTCCAAAATATCCAATAATTTCATTATTATGGCAAATAGTTCCTGATTTAAAAGGATGAAGGTAACTTGGAATACTTTCATTTTTAATTTTTAAATCAAAAATATTGAAGTGATTAAATAAATTAATAAGAGCGTTTCTTGCATAATAAACTGATTCAACCTGGTCGTTTTTACATATCAAACCAGCAATTTCTAATATTTCCTCTGTTTTATTACTATCATTCAAATAGTATATCTTTTCTACTTCAAAAATTCCAAATTCATCAAAGTATTTAAGGTTTAAAATAGCATTGTTGATTAAACCAGGTATTAAACTCATTTTTAAAATAGGTAATTTTTCATCTAATGGATTTTCAATTTCAACGGGTTTTTTGTCGTTAAATATTTTCTCAATTTCTATACTAGAAAAAGGATAGTTGTTAACTTCTGTCAATCCTTCATTATAACATAAAAATAATTTTATTTTTTTTACAATATCTGGTTCTTCCATTTTATGTGGCATATCTAATTTGACTTTAGGTGCATTAGGTTCTATATTAATATAACCAAAAATTCTTCCAACTTCTTCTACTATATCTTCTTTAATTGAAATATCTTTTGTTGCCCTATAAGATGGGACATAAACTTCTAAATTGTTATTATATTCAATAATTTCAAAACCTAAATTTATTAAAATATTTTTAATTATTGTTTCAGGAATATTTTTTCCAAGCTTATTTTTAATAAAATCATAAGATAATTCAATTTTAATTTTTTTATCTTCATAATATTTTTTATAATTAACTGACTCAATTTTAATATTTTTTTGAAGATCAGATAAAATCTGTATAAATTTATTATAAGCTAATTCAATAAAGTTTGGATCAAGTGATTTTTCAAATCTTTGAGAAGCTTCGGTTCTTAATTTAAGATTAACGGAAGCTTTTCTAATAATAGCTTGATTAAAATTAGCAATTTCAAGTAATATTGAATTTGTATTTTCATTTACTTCAGAGTTTTCCAATCCCATAATTCCTGCTATTGCTATTGGATTATCATTTGAGTCGAGTATTAATAAAGTTTTATCTGTAATTTCTCTTTCTTTACCATCAAGAGTTTTAACTTTTTTTTCTTTTTCATTTTTGGGGAATCTTATTTTAATAGTATTTGTGTGATTTACTTTTTCAGTATCAAAAGCATGCATTGGTTCTCCGATATCAAACATAACAAAGTTAGTTAAGTCAACGATAAGAGATATGGGTCTTTGTCCAATTGAGTATAAAAACTTTTGCAACCAAATAGGAGATTGGCAATTTTTAATGTTTGAAATATGTATTACAGCATATGCTGGACATGCATCCTTATCTTCTATTTCTATGTTGATCTTGTTTTCATTTTTTAATTTTATGATTTCTTTTGAATATGGCTTTAAATTTAAACCATAGATAGAAGCAATTTCCCTTGCAATTCCATAATGTCCCCATAAATCTGGTCTATTTGTTAAGGATTTATTATCTATCTCGATTATAACATCATCTAATTCTAATAAATCAGCAATATTTACTCCTTCCTTAATTTTTGAAATGTCTATAATATTATCATTAAAAATTTTATTTATGTCTTGTAAAATTAATATACCACTTTCATCATTATAATATTTTAACTCGGAAGGAGAACAAAGCATTCCATGAGATTCTATTCCTTTAAAATTAACTTTTTCAATTTTTTTTCCATTTGAGGGTATAATTGAACCAATTTTTGCAAGAGGAACAAAGTCGTTAATTTTAATGTTTGTAGCCCCAGTAATTATTTGAAGCTTGTTTTCACCATCATAAACAACACACTTGTATAATTTGTCCATATTTTCTATTTTATTTATTTCAAGAATTTTACCTACAACAATATTTTTATATAAATCTTTTTGGAAAATTAAATCTTCTATTTCTGCAACTTTTAGAGTAAAATCAGATCCAATCATTTTAGCATCATTTATATCAATATCAACATACATTTTTATCCATTTTAATGATATATACATAATAAAACCTCCAGTTAATTTAAAATATTAATTAAAAATCTAGAATTTAAAATTGATAATAAAATCTTAGATCTCCGCTTTGAAACCATCTGATATCATTTATACCATACTTCATCATTGCTAATCTATTAAGACCTAATCCAAAAGCAAAACCAGACCATTTTTCTGGATTAATTCCTCCTTCTATTAAAACATTTGGATGTATTAAGCCACATGGTAAAAGTTCAACCCAACCTACATTTTTACAAACAGAGCAACCTTTACCACCACAAATTAAACATTTTATATCAAGTTCAAATCCTGGCTCAACGAAAGGGAAAAAGCCTGGTCTTAATCTTATGTGAACTTCTTTTTTAAATATTTCTGAAAGCAATGTTTTCATAAAATAAATTAAATTAGCTACAGATATATCTTTATCAATCATTATTCCTTCAACTTGGTAAAATGTATTTTCATGGGATGCATCAATTGCTTCATATCTAAATACTCTACCTGGTGCTATTCCTTTTAATGGTGGTTCGAAATTTTCCATTGCTCTAATTTGAACAGCAGAGGTATGAGTTCTTAAAAGTAATCCATTTTTAAGCCAGATTGTATCTTGCATATCTCTGGCTGGATGTGTTTCAGGTATATTTAATGCAGTAAAATTATGATAATCATCTTCTATTTGAGGCCCATCAAAAATTGAGAAACCTAGATTTTTAAATATTTCCACTATTTCATAAATTACTTTTGAAATAGGTGTTAAATGTCCATTAAATTTTTTTACCTCATAAGGAAATGTAATGTCAATCCATTCATTTTTTAATTTTTCTTCATTAATAATTTTTTGGAAATATCTTTCTTTATTTTGTATAAAAGATTCAATTTCTTCTTTTATTTTATTAAGTTCCTGTCCGTAAATCTTTCTTTCTGATAAAGGTATATTTTTTATATTGTCAAATAAATTTGTTAATAATCCTTTTTTACCTAAGTATTTAATTTTTAAATTATTTAGACTTTCAAGATTTGGTAAAGAATTACTATCAATATTAAATGATTTTCTTAATTCTTCAATATCTTTAAACATAATTGTTCCCTTAAATTATTTTTGATTTTGATTAAACTTTTATTTTATAGAAAATTAGACTATATAAAAAAAAAATCAATTGTGAAAAAAATAGAATTGAATTTTAAAAAAATAATATTAATTTATAATTAAGTATGCAAAAAAGATTTCAATTAATTTTTTTTATTATTATTATATTAAATACATTAACTATTTTTATTTCATTATTATTTGTTTTTATTAAAGGACTGATGTCGATTTTAGTGCTTTCAGCTTTTCTTATCTTTCAACTTATTTTCTTATTTATTTATAGAAAGAGAGAAATTTCAAAATTAAGAATATATTATAATGATATAAATAGAGATAATTTAAAAAATTATTTTTTATCTGAAAACCAAGAAGATATTAGCAATAAAATGATTAAAATTAAAGAAAAAGAACCAATAAAATTAAATATTTCTGAAAATTCTGAAATTATTTTTACATCAGAAGAATTTAGAAATATTATTTTAAATCAAATATTCTCTGAGAATAAAATAAAAACTCTTTATGATATATCTAAATTGTTAATTGAAATTGAGGATTTAAATACTCTTCTTGACAACATTTTAAAGAAAATAGCAGAATTTTTTGGGGCAAAATCTGGATCTATTATTTTATGGGATAATAAAAGAGAAGAACTTATTATAAATAATGTTTTTAATATTGATAAAAAATTCATAGGAAATACTATTTCTATTGGGAGTGGAATAGCTGGTTATGTTGCTTTAACTGGGGAGCCCATAATTATTAGAAAAGATACTAAAAGTACAAAGTTTAATATTGATAGAAAAGATATTAAAGATTCTATAATTTTTCCAATCTTTTTTCATAAAGATTTAATAGGCATTATTAATCTGAATGATACTCCTCTTGTAGGTATAATGAAAGATGAAGAAATTATCAGCCTTATGAATTCTTTTGCAAATCAAACAGCGATAGTTATATTAAATAATAATTTAATTAACAAATTAAAAACGATTTATAAATCAACAATTAAAACTCTTGTTAATGCTATTGATGCAAAAGATCCATATACTGCAGGACATTCAGAGAGAGTTACATACTATTCAATTGAAATAGGTAAAAAGATTAATCTTGATAATGAATCATTAGATAGACTTGAATTTGCTGCAATTCTTCACGATGTTGGTAAAATAGGTATACCTGAGGAAATTTTGTCAAAACCTTCAAAGCTTGATAAGGATGAATTTGAAATTATTAAAAATCATCCAAAATTATCTTATAAAATTGTAAAACCAATAGAATTGCCATGGGATATAAGTGATGATGTTCTATCCCACCATGAAAGATGGGATGGGGGAGGATATCCAAATGGTAAAAAAGAGGAAAAGATTTCCATATTTAGTAGAATCATAACTATTGCGGATGCTTTTGATGCAATGACTTCAGATAGACCATATAGAAGGGGATTAAATATAAACGAAGCAATAGATGAAATATCAAGGAATATTGGGTCTCAATTTGATCCTAATTTAGCAATTATTTTTATTAATATGATAAGAAATCATGAAATAAAATTTAATTGATTTTAAAAAAAATTTTGATTTTTTTTAAATTAATATTTATTAATAGTTTTTTATAATAGAAAATTTTTTAGAAAAAAGATAAATAAAAATAGATATTTAATATTTAATAATTGGGAATAGTTGTGATAAAAAAAGTATTTTTTTTATTATTTTTTTTATTTATTTTTACTTTTAATCTTTTTGCATTAGAACTTAAATATTATGAATATAGAGACTTAAGACTTTTATTTAATTTTTATAATGAAATAAGTGAATTTAATTTGTATAATTATAATTTTTATTACAAAGTTTTTTTTGATGGAGGAAAAATATTAAAATATGAATTCTATTCATATGACAATTTAGATTCAGTTGGTGAATTTCTTTGGCAGGGGAATAATAGTTGTAATTTAACTATTAAAAAAATGAAAACAAATATATCTAGTGGAAAACCAATACTTAAAGAATTATATAAATATGAAATTACCCTTTCTGAAGGGAAGATAAAGGAGTATGTAATTTATAAATTTAATGAAACTACTGGCTTTGTTAAAGTAGGAATTAGTAAATTTAATTATCAATCAGAATTTATTATTTCAATTGAAAATTATTTTGGATCGATTTATTTAGGGAAAATAGTTGTTTATTTCAAAAGTAGTAGTGAAAAAGTACAAGAAAGAATATATGATAATGCAAATCAGATGGTTGAAGTTAGAATTTTCAATAATAATGCACTATATCAAATTAAGAAATATATTTATGATAAAGGAAAACTTGTAAGAATTGAAACATATGATGCTCAAGGTAAGTTAATACAGGTTGAAAATAAATAATTATATAAAATTACAAAATATTTTCACTTTTCATAATTAAAAATCTATTAAAAAAAAATTAAATTGAAAGGATTTTTTATGATTTTTATTAAAGAAGTAAAAAATAAAAAAGAGTTAAAAGACTTTATTCTTTTTCCGCTAAAACTTTATAAAAATAATAAATATTATGTACCTAAAATAATATCTGATGAATTTTTTACCTTATCAAAGGATAAAAACCCAGCTTTTGAATATTGTGAAGCAGTATTATATCTTGCTTATAATGAAAAAAATGAGATAGTTGGTAGAATTGCTGGGATTATTAATTATAAATATATTGAAAAATGGAAGAATAAGTATGCAAGGTTTGGATGGATAGATTTTATTGAAGATTTTGAGGTAGCTAAAAAGTTAATTGAAGCAGTTGAACAGTGGGCTAAGATTAAAGGTATGGAAGGGATTCATGGGCCACTTGGTTTTACAGATCTTGATTATGAAGGAATGTTAGTTGAAGGCTTTGAAGAATTGGGAACATTAGCCACTATTTATAATTATCCATATTATCCTGAATATATACAAAGGTTAGGGTATGTTAAAGATATTGATTGGTGTGAGTTTAATATAAAAACACCAGATAAAATTCCAGAAAAAGTTGAAAAATTAGCACAACTTGTAAGAGAAAGAAGAAATTATAAAATTTTGGATGCTAAAACACCCAAAGATTATTTGCCTTATGCAAAACAAATATTTGATATTATAGATAAAGCTTATGCTGATTTATATGGAGTGGTTCCTTTAACAGAAAGGCAAGTTGAAACTTATATAAAACAATACTTTCCTAATATTGATAAAGATTTTGTAAAAGTAGTTCTTGATGAAAATGATAATGTTGTAGCTTTTACAATTGGTATGCCGTCACTTTCAAAAGCTTTACAGAAATGTAAAGGAAAATTATTTCCTTTTGGTTGGATCCATATTTTATTAGCATTAAAAAAACCTAGATATCTTGATCTTTATTTAGGAGCAGTAGATCCTAAACACCAAGGTAAAGGAGCAGATGTCTTAATGATGGTTGAAATGATCAAATCTGCTATTAAAAGAAAAATAATATCTACTGAAACTAATCCTGAGCTAGAAATTAATAATAAAGTTCAAAGTCATTGGAAATATTTTGACTCAAGACAACATAAGAGAAGAAGAGTTTTTTTAAAAAAATTTTAGTTTTAATTTAATTATAAATTTAATTTAATAATAAAATTCTTTTAAATAATTAAATGAAAATATTTATAATTATATTTTATGAAAAATTTAATAATTTTAATAAATAATTTAAACTATGATTTTTTTTGTATTTTTGAAGAATTAGTAAAATATAAATATAATAATCTTATAAAATCTATATCTTTTAATCAAATTTTATTATTTTTACCAGACAACTCTAATGATAATTATGAAAAAAAATATAAAAATATTTTTTTAATAAACCAAAATATTTTAACTTTTAAATATAATAATTTAATATCGTTTTTTCAATTATTAAAAAACTATTATGATTCTTATGAAGATAAAGAAGATATATTTTTTTTAATATACCAGCCTGAGTATATTTTTTTTGATTTAGATATTAATAAAAAAATTCTTGAAGAATCAGAAAAAATAGATATTCAATACTACTATGGAGAAGGTTTTCCAGAAGGTGTGGTTGGACAGGTATTTAAATATGAAATAATAGAAGATATACTTGCAATTATAAAGCAAAAAGATGAAATAAAAAAAAATTTCATTTTTGATATTTTATTAAGAAATATTACAAATTTTGATATAGAACTTATTGAAGGAAATGAAAATTTTGAAGCTTTTAGATCATCTTTTTGCATTAATAAAAAGGAAGATATTCCACCTATTATAAGAATTTTATTTATAGCTTTTTCTTTATTAATTTATGATAAAGAACTGTTTTTATTACTATGCAAGGAGGATTTTTTTAAAGATTTTATAGAATTTAGAGATTATTCAGATTATTATAATAACATTTTTTATAAAGAAAAATTATTGAATTCTAGCAAATTTAAAGAAAAATATAATTTTGATGAGATTTCAAAAATTGCAACAGAATCTTTAGATTTTTTTGATATAAGTAGGAATTTTAATGAAAATGTAAATAAATTTAGAGAATTTATATCAGATAAAATAAAATTTAGAAGTTTTGAAGCAGATATTATAGATGTAGGTATTGAGGAAAATTTACAAGATATTTTCAAGACTTTTTTCAATAATCCATATTTCTTTTTGGATAATATATTAAGAATATTTCCTGAAATTGTTTTTTCTTATCCTAAAACTGTTGTTCTCGAAATATCTTCAGTTTGCTCTTTTTCATGTATTTCATGTCCTTATACATATGGAAAATTAAAAAGAAAAAAAGAATTTTTAACTCTTGATAATATTAAAGAATTATATGAAAAAAATATAGATTATTTCAAAGATGTTATATTTATAATAGGAGGTTTTGGAGAGCCTTTTGAAAATCAAGAAGCTTTTGATATTATAAATTATTTAAGTCAAAATAACAAAGTTTATGTTGAAACAAACTGTTCCAAATTTACCTCTGATATAACGAAAAAATTAACAAAATTTGAAAATGTATATTTTGTATTAAATCTTGATGCTTATAGTAGTGATACCTACATTAAACTTGGTAAAAAGATGAATTTTAATAAACTTGAAACATTCTGCAAGTACTATTTAGAAAAATATCCTGATAATTTTTTTATCCAGTTTATAAGAATGAAAGAGAATGATGATGAATTAGAGTTATTTTATGAAAAATGGAAAAAATTTGAAGATAATATTATTTTTAGAAAATATAACAATTTTTCTTTGGCTCTAGAAGATAGAGATGTTGTAGATTTAACTCCTGTAGTAAGATATCCATGTTTTCATATTAGAAGAGATCTTTATATAATGTCTGATGGTTCTATTTCATTATGTAAATCTGATTTTAATTCGGAATTAATTAAATTTAATATTTTTGAAAATAATTTTTTACTTTCCCCTGTATTCAATAATATATTTTGTTATTATAAGGATCATTGTTTTGGAAATTTTCCGGAAATATGTAAAAATTGTAATGAATTTTACACTTTCTACTTTTGAGATAAATAAATTACCTTTTTTATTTTTTCTAAAAAATAAATATTTGTTATGTAGAATGAGATACTCTAAATTAGAATTACTTAATAAAAAAAAATATTTTACTAAAAAAAATAATTCTTTATTAACATTTCTAATTTTTAATAAAAATTTAATAGATTTTAAAAGCTATATTGATAATTTTTATGAAAAAATCAAAAATTTTTCTTTAGAAACAATAGAAATATTTTTTTTTGACTTTAACTCTGGAACAGATTTTACATATTTTTTTAAGTCTGGATATGATAATTTAAAAATTATAATTTTTGATAAAAATTATAATTCAAATATATTTTTTATTTATTTTAATTTTTTAAATGAGATTAATGGCCAATATATATTTTTTGCAGACACTAAAATTGAAATTATAGATATTGATTTATTAAATATTCTTAAGAATTTTAGTAATAATGATTTAGAAATAATATATTTTAAAATAAATAATAAATATTTTAAATTTAAATTTATTAATTATATACCAGAATTTAATATAAAAGAGAAAAAAATTGAATTAAATATAAATTATAATAAAAATGATCTAATATTACCAATATACAATTTTTTTTTAGGAAGAAAAAATACAATAAATTTGTGGTTAAAAGAAAGACTATCAGCATTTATTGTTAATTTAAATAATTTTGAAATAGAACAAATATTATTAAATAATAAATATCAAAAAGAAATTAAAAAAATTTTTAACATTTTTTTTAAAAGTGAAAATGAGTTTTTTAATAAATTTGATTTAGTTCTGTTTATAAAGATACAAAATAAAAAAATTTTTTATTATGAAAACTTGCAAATATTTGATAGCAACTATCC
>JAOAHJ010000028.1 GCA_026415295.1 Spirochaetota bacterium
AAAATCCTTTTCATAAAAAGCATCAATAAAAATTGATGTAATCTTTTCTTTTAATTTAGAATCAACATTAAACCATAATTTTTTAATATCTATTTTTTCCATAAAAATTCAATTTTGAAATAATTATATTATAAATTAAAGGATAAACAAAAGATATCCAAAAACCAATTATTAAATATTTTATATAACTAAAAATATAATATTTTAAATCATGATGGTTCTTTGAATAAAAAACAGATCCTCCAAAATAAAATATAAAAATAAAAACTAAACCAATAATATATTTTATAAGTTTTTTTAATATTATACCTTTTTTTTGTAAAATAATTTCATTTTCTGATGTTCTATTATTTTTTTTAACATCATTTATTTGATTATATAAAATATAACCAAAAGATAAACCAAAAAAAGCTCCTGTAATAGAAGTACTATTATATTTAATAATTATTAATAAAAAATCTAAAACAATTATAATAACTAATTTAAACAAAAAAGATCTATTTTCAAAAAAATTTTCAATCCTTTTTTCAAAAAAACTAAATAAAAAAACAAAAAAATAACCAATAATTAATCCACATATTATATCTATAGGATAATGTACCCCAAGGTATATCCTTGACAAAGCAATAAGTATTGGTAAAAAAATCAAAAATAATATTTTTAAAAATCCCTTAAATCTCAAAGAAATAGCCCCATATATAGTTGCAGAACCTTGAGAGTGTGCAGATGGAAAGCTAAAACTTTCTTCATATGCTATTGCTATATTTTTATTAATTGAAAAAGGTCTTGGAATTTTAAATAAAGATTTCAAATAATCATTAATAAAATATGAAATAAAAAACAAAATTGTTAATTTATAAGCTCCTTTCTCATCAATACACCAAAATAGTAAAGGTAAAATAATTAAATAAAATTTTTCTGACCCTAAAAATGATAAAAAATAAAAAAAATAATTTAAAAATGGTGTTCTTATTTTAGAAATATATTCTAATATCTCCAATCCATTTATAAAAAAATTCTCCATCTTTAATCCTAATCTTTATATAGATATATTAACTTATTATCTAATAATATCCATATAAATTAAATAAAAAATAATTTTTTTATTTCTTAACCTAATTAAAATAGTTTTAAAAAAATTTCTATTTTAATTGATAAAAATCATTTTTATGATAATAAAACTTTATAAGAGAAATATAAAATTTTTTAAATTATATAATAAAAGAGGTTAAAAATGTATCTAGCCAAAATAAATGTTACACTTAAAGATTCAATCTTAGATCCTCAAGGGGAAACAATAAAAGAAGCTTTAATAAAACTTGGTTTTAATTCTGAATCTGTAAGGATTGGTAAATATATAGAAATAAAATTGGAAGCAAAGGATGAAAAAGAAGCAACTGAAAAGGTAGATCAAATGTGTAGAAAACTTTTATACAATCCTGAAATAGAAAAATATAGCTTTATTATTGAAAAAATTTAATTTTTTAATTTGTAAACCAAAAAATAAAAAGGATTAGAAATGAAAGCTCAGGTTGTTATATTTCCAGGCTCAAATTGCGATTATGATGTTTATTATACTTTACAAGAGATTGGTATTAAAGTTTCTTTTTTATGGCATGAAGAAAAAAAGATTAATGCTGATTTACTTGTATTGCCTGGTGGTTTTTCTTATGGGGATTATTTAAGATGTGGAGCAATTGCTAGATTTGCCCGAATTTTAGAAAATATTAATGAATTTGTTGAGAAAGGGAAACTTGTTCTTGGTATTTGTAATGGATTCCAAATATTAACTGAGCTAAAGCTTTTACCTGGTACCTTAATGTTAAACAAAAAATGTAGATTTATATGTTCTGATTGCGATTTAATTGTTGAGAATAATGATACACCTTTTACTAATCTTTTTAATGAAAAAGAAATTGTAAATTTTCCTATTGCACATGGTGAAGGAAACTATTATATAGATGATGCTACTCTTATTGAGTTAAAAAAATATAACGGAATTGTTTTCAAATATAAAATTAACCCTAATGGATCTAAAGAAGATATAGCTGGAATTATTAATAAAAAAGGAAATGTTTTAGGGCTTATGCCTCATCCTGAAAGAGTATCAAACAAAATTTTAGGTTCTGATGTAGGTTTAAAATTTTTTAAATCTATTCTAAATTCTTATAAAATTTAAATTTCTAATTAAGAGGATAATTTTTATGCATAAATTTTTATTAATAATATTTTAATTATTATCATTATATTTCAGAGCAATTGTTTATTATTGCATAAAATAAAAAAATAATTTTTTATAAAATAAAAAATAAAAAATTTTATATTATAAAGGTAAATTATGGAAAGATGGGAAAAAGAAGGTTTAACCTATGATGAATATAAAAGAATAATAGAACTAATCGGAAGAGAACCAAATGACCTTGAACTTGCTATGTTTGGAGTTATGTGGTCAGAACACTGTTCTTATAAAAACTCCAAAGCTTTACTAAAACTTTTCTATACTAAAAATGAGAGAGTTTTACAAGGCCCAGGAGAAAATGCAGGTATTATAGATATAGGTGATGGTTATGCTCTAACTTTTAAGGTTGAATCTCACAATCATCCATCTGCAGTTGAACCATTTCAAGGTGCAGCAACTGGGGTAGGTGGAATTGTAAGAGATATTTTTGTCATGGGAGCAAGGCCAATAGCATTACTTAATTCTTTAAGATTTGGCAACATAAATTTAAATAAAACAAAGAAACTTTTTGATGGTGTAATCAAAGGAATATCTGATTATGGAAATAAAATTGGTGTTCCAGATGTATCTGGGGAAATATATTTTAATACTTGCTATAATGATAACCCACTTGTAAATGCTATGTGTGTTGGTTTACTAAAAAAAAGTAACATTAAAAAAGGAGTTGCTAAAGGCAAAGGAAATCCTGTAATACTTGTTGGACATACTACAGGTAGAGATGGAATAAAAGGGGCAAGTTTTGCTTCAGAAAATCTTACTGAACAGTCAGAAGAAAAAAGGTCACATGTTCAGGTTGCTGATCCATTCATGGAGAAGCTCTTAATAGAAGCAACAATGGAACTTATAGCTCATAAAGATATAATTGGAATTCAAGATCTTGGAGCTGCTGGATTAACCTCTTCTTCTTGTGAAATTGCTTCCCGTGGTAATTCCGGAATAGAAATAGATGTTTCAAAAGTTATAACAAGAGAACCAAATATGACTCCAGCTGAAATAATGCTATCTGAGTCTCAGGAAAGGATGTTGCTTGTTATAAAAAAGGGAAAAGAAAAAGATGCTTTTAAAATATTTAAAAAATGGGATCTTCATGCTTCAATAATCGGTTATGTGACAGATGATGGAATGATTAGAATCAAAAATAAAGATGAAATAGTTGCCAACATTCCTGCAAAAGCTTTAGCTGAAGGGAGCCCAACAAATTTAAGACCATATAAATATCCAGCATATCTTATTGAAAAAAATTATTCAGGAGAAATTTCTAAAATAATATTTAACCCTGACATTGAAAAAGATTTTTTATCATTAATATCTTCACCTAATATATGTTCAAGAGAATGGGTATTCAAACAGTATGATCATATGGTACAAAGAAGAACTGCTATAAGACCTGGAGGAGATGCTTCAGTTCTATATCTAAAAGAGATAAACAAAGCTATAAGTTTAACTATAGATTGTAATTCAAGATATTGTTTTTTGAACCCTTATGATGGTGCTAAAATAGCAGTATTTGAAGCTGCAAGAAATATAGTAGCAACAGGTGGTTTACCATTAGCTATAACTGATTGTTTAAACTTTGCTTCCCCTGAAGAAGAAGAGATTTATTATCAGTTTAGAGCAGCAATATTGGGTATTACAGAAGCTTGTAAACTTTTAAATACTCCAATAATTAGTGGAAATGTAAGTTTTTATAACCAATCTGAAGAACATAAAATATATCCTACCCCTGTTATTGGAATGGTTGGTTTAATAGAAAAGCCTGAATATATTACAAAAATAGATTTTAAAAAACCAATTAAAAATAAATATAATTTTTCAAAAAATAACATATCTTTTTATTTAGAAAAATTTTTAACTGATATTAAAGAAAACGATTATGTTTTGGGTGATGCTATAATTTTAGTTGGTGAAACTCGAGCTGAACTTGGTGGTTCAGAATATTTATCTTATATTTATAAAAAAGAAATAGGTCCAATCCCACAAATAGAAGGACAAAAAGAAATTTTAACAAATGACACTTTACTCTCACTTATTAAAAAAGGTTTAATAAATTCTGCTCATGATATATCTGATGGAGGTTTAATAGTTTCTCTGGCAGAGTGTTGTTTTAATAATGAAACAGGAGTTTTAGTAAACATACAAAGTGAATTAAAACCTCATGAATTTCTATTCTCAGAAACTCAAGGAAGATTTATAATTTCAGTAAACCATGAATACATAGAAGAGGTAATCAACTCTTTCAAAAAAAATGGTATTTTTGCTTCTCATATAGGTTTTATAGTTTCAAATTCTGACTTAAGTTCTGGAACTTTTAATATTAAAATAAATGATAGAATTGTGATTAAAAAAGATATAAAAGAGATAAAAAAAATTTGGAAAGAATCTCTCGAAAATTTGATTAGTTAAATTAGGTAAAAAACAATGGAAAAATTTAAAGAAAAATGTGGTATTTTTGGAATTTATAATTCATCAAAAAAAACTAAATCTGAAATACCTTTTATAATATATTATGGGCTCTATTCTTTACAGCATAGAGGTCAAGAAAGTTGCGGAATAACTTTAACTGATGGAAAAGATTTTAAAACTTACAAGAATATGGGACTTGTAAATGAAGTTTTTAGTCAAAATATTTTGGAAAATCTAGAAGGTTTTGCAGGTATAGGACATGTAAGATATTCTACAACAGGAGAATCAACTGCTTTAAATGCACAACCTTTTGTTGTAAATTCAAAACTCGGAAACATTGCAATCGCCCATAATGGTAACCTTGTAAATTCAAATGTTTTAAAAGATCTTCTTGAAGATTCAGGTTTTACTTTTCAAACAACATCCGATTCTGAAGTAATACTATCTTTAATTGCAAGAAGTTCAAAATATGGAATAGAGAGGGCTGTTTTAGATGCTATTTCTGCAATAAAAGGGTCATTTGCTCTTGTTATTTTATTCCAAGATAAGCTTATTGCAGTGAGAGACCCATACGGAATAAGGCCTCTCTGCTATGGAATTAAAGATGACTACCATATTTTTGCTTCTGAAAGTTGTGCCCTTGATACAGTTGGAGCTAAATTTATTAGAGATTTAAATCCTGGGGAAATAATAATATGTGATAGAAAAGATATAAAATCCATAAATTTCTCAGAAAAAACTAAAAAATCTGTTTGTATTTTTGAATATATTTATTTTGCAAGACCTGATAGTACTATTGATGGTATTAATGTTTATAAATCAAGAATCGAAGCAGGAAGGTTACTTTCAAGAAATTATCCTATTTCTGCAGATCTTGTATCTGGAGTCCCAGATTCAGGAATCCCTGCTGCTATTGGATTTTCTAAAGAATCAAACATACCTTATGAACTTGCTTTAATTAAAAATAAATATATAGGAAGAACTTTTATAAATCCATCACCAGAATTAAGAAAAAAAGATGTTTCTGTTAAACTAAATCCATTAAAAGAAGTTATTCAAAATAAAAGAATAGTATTAATAGATGATTCTATTGTAAGGGGAACAACTGGAAACCAATTAGTAAAAATTATTAGAAATTCTGGGGCAAAAGAAGTTCATTTTAGAATTGCTTCTCCTATAGTAAGATTTCCCTGCTATTTTGGAATAAATATAGCATCAAGAAAAGAACTTATAGGCTCAAACAAAGTTACCATAAATGAAATAAAGAAAAAACTAGATGCTGACTCAGTTGGCTATCTTACTATAGATGAACTACTTTCTATTTTTGGGAAAACAAATGAAAATAATTTTTGCCTTGGTTGTTTTACTGGAGAATACCCATTATCTGCACCATTTGAAGAGCTCGATAATGAAATTGAAAAAAAAGTTTAATTTTAGGATAAAATAATATGAATGATAAAAAAAATAGTAAATTTAGCTATAAAGATTCTGGTGTTGATATTAATGAAGGTTATAAAGCTGTTGAATTATATAAAAAATTTGCAAGAGAAACATTTGATAAGTATGTTTCTCTAGATATAGGTTCCTTTGGTTCACTTTATAAATTACCTCAGAATGAAGATTTTCTCCTTGTTTCCTCAACAGATGGTGTTGGAACTAAATTAGAATTAGCTTTTAAGCTTAAAAAATATGATACTGTTGGAATTGATTGTGTTGCAATGTGTGTAAATGATATAATCTGTCTTGGTGCAAAACCCCTATTTTTTCTTGATTATCTTGCATGCGGAAAACTTGATCATAAAATAGCTGGAGATCTTGTTAAAGGAATAGCTGAAGGTTGTAAAATAGCAGGCTGTTCTCTTATAGGTGGAGAGACTGCAGAAATGCCTGGTTTTTATGAAGAAGGCAAGTATGATATAGCTGGATTCACAGTTGGAATTGTTCATAAAAAAGACTTAATTGATGGATCAAAAATCAAAGAGGGAGATATATTAATAAGTATTGAATCTTCAGGTTTTCATAGCAATGGATACTCTCTTTTAAGAAAAATAATAAATGACAATAAGATTGATTTAAATTCTAATTTTGGAGAATCAACAATTGGACTACAGTTACTAAAACCAACATTTATTTATGTTAATCCTATTTTAGAATGCTTAAGAAATAAAATTGAAATAAAAGGTATAGCAAATATAACTGGGGGTGGTTTTTATGAAAATATTCCCAGAATGTTTAAAGATAATTTTACAGCAATAATAGAGAAAGATAAGATCAAGCTTCCAAAAATTATGGAGTACTTTAAATCCTTTGGTATAAGTGATAAAGAAATGTTTAATACCTTCAATTGTGGAACTGGTATGGTTTTATGTGTTAAAGATAAAAATGATTTTGAAAATATAAGAAAAATATTTGAAAAATACAATTTATCAACCTCTATAATTGGTAAAGTTGCAAAAGGAGAAAAAGAAACCAAAATTATTGGCATAGATTTGTGAAAAAATAATATATAAATGATATAATTAATTTTTAATGTAATAATTTTTTATTTAATAAAATTTTTTATGAATATCATAGTTTTAGTTTCAGGAAATGGCACAAACCTTCAAGCTATAATTGATGCTATAAATAGTGGTTATTTAATAAATACTTACATAAAAGCTGTTATATCAGATAGAGAAGCCTATGCTTTAGAAAGAGCTAAAAAGTTTAACATCCCTAATCTACTAATAGACAGAAAAATATATAAACAAAATCTTTCAAATAAAATTTTACAAAGTGTAAAAGAGCTTGAAAGTAAATTCAATTTCAAAACAGACCTTATAGTTTTAGCAGGTTTTTTATCAATATTAAACTCTGAATTTATAAACAGTTATAAAAATAGAATTATTAATATTCACCCTGCTCTTTTACCTTCATTTGGTGGGAAAGGAATGTATGGTAAAAAAGTTTTTGAAGAAGTATTAAATTCAGGTGTGAAATTTACTGGAGTAACTATACATATTGTTGATGAAGGAACAGACACAGGTCCAATTATTGCTCAAGAAGTAATAAAAATAGATGAAAATGAAAGTTTGGAAAGTTTAGAAGAAAAAACTCACAAAATAGAACACAAAATTTTAATTGATGTACTAAAAAATTTTTCTGAAAAAAAACTAATAATTGAAAATAAAAAAACAAGATGGAATTAAAATAACTAAATGTATGTATAAATAAATAAAAATTATAAAATTAATAAAATTGTTAATTTGTAAAACAAATTGACAATACCATAAATAGAAAAATATAAAAATAACAAATTACTATCTTTATAAAAATAAGAAAGCATTTTTAATAAAATGGTAAAAAATCAAAACAATCATTTAATAACTCCCTATTATTTTTTAAAACACTTTTATAGTGATGAACAGATTAAAAATTTTATTCATATATTTAATAACAAAACAATTTTTTTAATCTACAGTCCTTTATTTAAACAATTTATTAATTATTTCTTATCTTCAAGTTCTTCAGAAAGTAATATAAAAATTAAAATTGTTGAAAAACTTAATAAAATTTATTCTTTAAATGACAATATATTTTTTGCCCCCTATAAACTTGGTAGTTCTGCTACTCTTGAAATACTAGAAATCTCTTCCTTTTATTGTTTTAAAAATATTATCCAAATTGGTTATGCTGGGTCATTTTTTGAAGAAATCAATATTGGTGATATTTTTATATCAGAAGGAGCATTTACAGATTCTATAATTCCAAATGTATATACAAATAAACCTTTAAATTTTGATGGTTTAAATGAATTTTATTTTATTGATAACTTTTATGAGACTGATAAAGAATTAACAGAAAAAATTTTAAATGTATTAGGAAATATAAATATAACTATTAATAAATTAAATAATACAAATTTGAACAATTTAAAAACTTTTGAATTTACTAATTCAACAAATCAAAATAATAAAGAAAATATAAATATTTTTAAAGGAAAACACTTTTCAACAGAATTTATCTTTAAAGAAACTTTAGAAAAATTTCATTTATTAGAAAAATGTGGTGCAAAAACAGTTGAAATGGAGGGAGCTACATTTTTTGGCTTCTGTAAATCAAAAAATATTAAAACAACATCTATTTACATAATTTCTGACAAGATAGAATTCAATAAAAAGAATTGGTTACAAGCATGGGATTCAAATAAATTAAAAGAATCATTTTATTTTATAATTAAAAAACTATTGATCTATAATTTAAATCTTTCTATCTGACTAGAAAGTTTTTCAACATCATTTTTATTTCTTATACCCAATTGTGAAACTGAATTCATTGCTTCATCTATTTCTTTTATCCCTAAAAAAATAGATTCCATATTTTGATTTGTTCCTAAAATCAATTTTTTAAAATCATCCATTAAACTTTTTATATTTTTAGATAAGTTTTCTATTTTCTCTGAATTCATATCAACTTTTTCTGATAAATTAACAGCTCCTTCAAGTAATTTAGAAACCTTAATACCTTCATTATATTCATTTTGGATAACTTCATTATTTTTTATTTCATATGAAGTTAATTGATCAATGTGTTTAGAAATTTCTAGAAAACACTTTTCAAGTAAATTTGAAGAATCAAAAAGTTGATTAATAGTTGAAACTATATTATTAAGCATCTCTTCTGTTTTCTTTGCTTGTTCTTCAGTTGACTCAGATAATTTTCTTATTTCTTCAGAAACAACGGCAAAACCTTGTCCTGCTTCTCCAGCATGTGCTGCTTCTATTGCTGCATTAATTGCAAGCAAATTTGTTTGATTAGCAATGCCTAGAATAGTTTCAGTAGTTTTTTTAAGAGTATCTGAATTACTAAATACACTATCGATAAAGCCTTTTACTTCAATTAAACTATCTTTACCTATTTTTATTGAGTTTATAAGTTTTTGGAATAGTTCATCTTTTTCTTTAGCATTTTTAAAAACATTTTCTTGATAATCTCTCATCTTTTTAAATACATCAGAAGAGTTATTAATATTATTTAGTAAAATATTAGTTGCCTTTCTCTGTTCATCAATATTTTGATCTATTTCAATAACTGAATTAAAAACAGTTTCAATCTTATTATTTATTGTGTTTATCTGCTCTTTTATATTCATAACATGGCTATTTATATTATGTAACGATGAAGCAGTTTCAGTAACATTACTTGCAAGGTCGAGTGAACTATTGTTTAAACTGTTAATTGAATTTTTAATTACTAAAACTGTATCTCTTAAGTTTTTTATAAATTTATTTAAGTAGAATGCCATCTCCCCAATTTCATTTTTTTGTTTAACATCCATTGAAGCAGTTAAATCTGCTTCACCTTCTGAAATATCTTTCATAATCAAAATTGCTTTTTTAAGAGAATTAATAACTATGATATTTAATGACACATTAAATATAAAATTAAAAATAATAAAAAGAAAAATTGAAACTAAAATTATTATTTTAATTTCATTAGCTATTATTTTATTAATATAATTTATAGATACTTTTACATAAAGATAACCAGCTATATTATTATCAACAACCACCGGAGAAATTATTTCATATCCATTTTTTAATTCTAATTTTTCTATTTTCTCAACTTTCTTTATCTTTTGTTCAAATTCCTCTGGTGTAACTTTTTTTTCTTGTTTTGATGAAAAAATAATTGTTCCATATTTATCATACAAAGTAATCTCCACATATGAAGGATTATCCTGTAATGCATTTTTAAGTATCCTTTCTATGTCTCCTATTATATAATATCTTAAAGGATTAACACAAGATTCAATTATATTTTTAACACTTAATATATTTTTTTCATAATCTATTTTTGATAAATTTTTCGAAATTTCTTTAATACTGATATAAGATAAAAACAGGACTACTATAACAAAAATGATTAAAAACAAAAGTAAGATTTTAAAAGTTATTTTGTCAAATAAATTATATTTAAATTTTCCGGTGGTTGTTTTCATAATAAAACCTCAATTATTTTTGATTTTTATCTTGATGTAGATTATTTTATTGAGCAGAAATAAAATCAGCTATTTTTATAAATTTTCCTTCAGAAGCTTTATACTCATATAATCTTAATTTTAGAGAACCTTTATGTGAATTTGGGGTAAAAGTAATATTATAAAAAATATTGCCTGTAGAAAAATTACTTAATTTTTCCAAAGCACTTTTTATACCTTCCCCTGTTAAGTTCTGACCAGCAAGTCTTATTCCTTCAACAAGAACTTTTACTGTAGCCCATCCTTGTATATAATTAATTCTTCTTGAAACTGGAGTATCCTTAAAAGATAAAATTTCTTTTATTCCTTCTACATTCTCATGTGGGAAAGCTACTGCAGAAGCATAGATAAAACCATCAAGTAAATTACCTGCTAGTTGTATCATATCTTCATTTACAGTCCAATTTAAACCATAAATTTGCATCTTTGCACCAGTAGTAGAATAAGCTTTAAGAAAATTTAATGTTGGAACAGCTACATTATTTATAATGATTCCTTTAACTCCAGCTTCATTCAAAGTTTTAATCTTTGCAACATAATCTACATCCTGTGTCATAGGAATAATATCAGATATAATTATTCCTAATTTATTTGCTTCATCCTTTGCAGCTGGTATTGGTGATTCTCCAAAAGCTGATGGATGATGAAAAATTGCAACCTTAGCATTTTTACCAAATTTAGAAGAAAAATGTTTTAAAATAACCCTAATTTGATCTGAATAAGTAGGACCACATACAAAATTATATGGATTCTTTTTTGGATCTGCTAAATTTTCATCATAAGATGCTGATACAAAAGGAATTTTATCCTGTGCAACTAAAGGTGCTAACTTTAATGTATCTCCTGTTCCCCAACCAATAATACCAACAACTTTTCCTTTTAAATTATTATTATAAAATTCGAGGGCAATATCTACATTGTATTTATAATCAGTCCATACAAATTCGATTTTATTACCATTTATACCACCTTTAGAATTAATATATTCAACATAATCTCTTGCCCCCAAAGAATAAGGAGCCCCTACATCTCCTGTAGCTCCAGTTAAATCAAAAATTCCTCCAATTTTAACAACTTTTGTTTGAGCATTAATATTAAAAAATAAAAAAAGAAAAAAAACCAAAAATAAAAAATAAAATAATTTTGACTTCATAAATACCTCCAAAAAAATTATTTATTTTAATACTAAGTTAAAATATTAATAATATATTTTTATATAATTTCAATATCTTTTATATTTTTTAATTAATATAGTAAATTCTATAATATATATTTTTATAATATAATTTTTTGATTATATAAGATAAAAATAAAATAAAACTGTTGAAAATTATTTTTTTTTAATTTAACTTTTTAGTAACTATAAAAAGACATAATTTTAGTGGAATAACTTTTTAAACTTAATTAAACTTTTTATAATAACCTATTAGAGAAGGATTTTATGAATAAAAAATTAGAAAATATATATGAAAACAATAAACTAAATCTTTCAAATAGTTTAAAAGCACAAGATGATATATCAATACTAATAAATAATATTATTAGCTATATTAATAAAACTGAATTCTATATAGTTGGAAAAATTAAAATATGCAAATTAATCTCTTCTTCTATAACAAATGGTAACATTAATAATTATTTTAATATCAAAGAAGCTGGAATAGGTTTTCATCTTTTTGATAAAAATGGTTTTTCTATTTTTGTCTCAACTTTTGATTTAAATATGAATAAGATAAAAGCTTTAATAAATAATGGTATGAATTTACTTAAAAAATATAATAAAATTTGCAATGATCCTAATAAAAATATTTTTGAATTACAACCTATTAAAGCAAGATTAGAAAAAAAAAGCAATGTTGATATAGATAAAATTAATTCAGAAAAATTTCAGAGGGACTTCTTAGAATTCTATAATAATTTACCTAAAGAGAATGATATTTCATACTCCATAGGAATCTCACTAAAAAATATTGATAATTTTATTTTTAGATCAGATGGAACAGATATATATTATAATGAATTTTATTCAATTATTACAGGAGATCTTTCAATATCTTCGAATTCAAAAGCTTCTATTTATTATAAAATTCATAAATTTGGATTAGATATCCTAAATGATAAAGACAAACTTGAAGAATTTTTAAGTCTAACCTCAAAAAATAATAAACTTGTAAAAGATTTATCTTTAGCAGAAAATGTTGATGGTGGATCTTATAATCTTATTATAGATTATGCCCTAGCTAAAGGCTTAGCACATGAAGCATTTGGCCATGCTGCTGAAACTGATTTTGTTGAAAACTCAATACTTTCAAAAAATGGAATTTTTAATAAAGGTTTAAAAGTAGGCAAATCTTTTTTAAATATAATAGATGAATCTTTCGATAATGAATGGGCTTATACTCCATTTTCAGATTATGGGCTTATTAGAAAAAAAGTCTATATTGTCAAAGATGGAATATTAAATAATGGACTTTCGGATGTTTTTTCTTATAAAAAAGCTCAAACTGAATTAACAGGAGCTGAAAGGTCAGAAAGATATTCAGACATACCAATTCCAAGAATGTCAAATATAAGAATAGAACTTAATCCTGACTTTGTTTACAAAGATAATATTTTCAATAAAAACTTTAATGAAATTAAGCCATCAGAAATTTTAAATTATGTTCTAGAAAATAAACTTTTTAAAAATGACAAAGATACATTACTGCTATCTGGTTATAGTGGAGGTCAAGTAGACACTGTTAAAGGAAATTTTGTTTTTAATTGTCAAGCCATTTACAAAGTTGAAAATAACAAAATAAAGATATTTAAACCATCAGTTTTTTCCGGAATAACTCTAAAAACACTAGATTCTATAAGTTTTGGTATAGGGAATTTAAAACTTGATGCCATTGGAAGATGTGGTAAATCAGGACAGAGCGTTAATTCTTCAGGTGGATCACATTACTTTTTAGGAATAAATTACAATGAGAATATAATAATTGGAGGAAAATAAAAATAATAATTTTTTAAGGATAAAAAATATGATAATTTTTAATAATGAAAGAGAAGCAGAAGTAATAAAAGATATAGATAAAAATTTTTTAGAAGACCTTATTAATATTAATCAAGTAAATAGTTTATCAAACAAAATTAAAAGTATTATTAAAAATACAAAAGAAGTTAAACAGTTCATGTTTAACATTTCTAAAGAAACATCTTATTATTTTGGAATAAACAATAATAATATTGGAAATGTATATAGTCCAATAAGTATAAGTGAAGATTTTTCTGGATCATTGACAATTATCTGGAAAGATAATAAGATATCTCTTGTTGATCTTGATTATGAAAAAATAGTAAATTTTGAAAACTATCTTAATTTCTTTAGAGATATCTCTTATGAAGAAAAATTTGTACCAGAAATATTAAAAGATCAGAATTTTAGAGATTATAAATCATTCGACAATCTTTTGATAGAAAATATTAAAAATAATAATTTTGAATTGTTTGAAAAAGTATTTGAAGTGTTTAATTTTTTTAAAGAAAATGGAGTTAAATTTTCTAATGTAGATTTAAGTTATTCTATTTACTATGAAACTTTTTGTAACTCAGAGGATCTATATTTTGGAAAAATTTACTCGGAAAATGGTTTATCATATGATTTTGATTCACTTCTTTATTATTCAAACGCAAAGCATAAAAAACTTGAAAAAAGTGATCTTGATGAATTTATTAATTTTTTTTCCTTGTTTTATAATAAACTAGTTCCTATTGAATACAAAAAAATAAATACAAATAATGTAATATTTTTATCTCCTGTATTTTATAGTCTTCTAAATTTTTATTTTGGATATAATTTGGATGGAAAAAATATTTATTATAATAAATCTTTTTTTAATATGAAAGATTTTGAAAATAATAAAGAAATATCAAATAAGAAATTTGATCTTTATTTTGATCCATTTTTAGATTATGAACTTTCAAGTTATGCTATCTCAACTGAAGGATTAACTCCACAAAAAACAACTTTTATAAAGGATGGAAAACTTACTCAACCATCTATAACTTTGAAAAGTTCAAAAATGCTAAATATGCCTCCAAATAATGGTTTTGGAAATGGTAAATTAATATTAGAACCTTTTGATAATAATTTGGTAGAATTTATTAATGAAATTGATGACTGTTATATTATATTTGATATATTAGGATTACATACACAAGAACCAATATCTGGAAACTTTTCACTTTCTGTTTCTACCGGCCTTCTAAAAGAAAAAGGCAATTTTGTTGGATTAATTAAAGGAAATATAAACGGGAATATTTTTGATATTTTTAGAAGTGGAAATTTTAAAATATTAAAAAACAACTACAATAATAAATACTCTTTTTATACTAAATTAAACATTTTAAATTAAGAATTTTGATCATTTTATTATTAATATACTCTTTATATTATTTCTAATTTTTAAATTTATTTTACTTTGCCCCATTGAAAACTTCTATTTTAAATATTTAAATATTCTAATTTAGTTATGTTTTACTTACTCTCAAGTATATCTATCATCTTAGAATTTATTTTATTTAAAATACTATTAAATTTAGTTAAATTATCAAGAGTATTCATAAAATTCTTTCCTAAATAACCATCTTTATAACTAAAAACAAAGCTTTTATCAATTAAATCTTTTGCTTTAATTGCTGTTTTAACAGATACATATCCTCTCGAAGCACAAGAAGTTTTAGCACCATCACAGAAAACACCTCCAAAGGTTGATATATAATTTAAAAAAGCTTTCTCAAATAGTTCTAATCTATCATCATAATATAAAATAGCTCCTAAAAATCCAGCACCAGCTCCATAAATAACACCACATATTGAAGATATGAAACCAAATTTGTAAGTAATTATACTTGTTATTAAACATGACAAAATTAAGGATTTTATAAGTTTAACATCTTGTAAAACTATTTTCTTAATTATAGAATAATAATAATCTCTTTTTTCTTCACAATAATTTATTAACACCTCATCTATAAGCGATTTATGATTTCTTGTTAAATAATAATTAAGCACTGAGGCTAAAGCAGTTATACCTTTATTTCCAGATTTAGCACATGCAAGAACTTTTAACCTTTTACCAATCATTCTATTATATATTGCTGAAGAAACAAAATTATCATCAATACAAGTTAATTCATTTTTCTCATAAGATGTTAAAACATTACAGACTGCTCCTTCTACTATTTTTTCTTTAATTTCTTTATCATTATATAACTCATCAATTATATGGTACCATGTTTCAATATAATATATTTCTTTATTCAATAAATATCTCTTTTCAATTCTATTTTCTTTTCCGTCAAAAAATAAATTAATCAATTTTATAAAAGTAGATTTGGATGTAATTTTATTTATAAAGTTAGATATGTTATTTACATCATTTAAATTTTTAATAATAAATTTTTTATCAATATTACTAATTCTATTTATTAAATCTCGTAGATTAATTTGTAATATTTCTATTTTATCATGAAATTCCTCTGTTTTAATAATAAAAATCTTATCCTTAATTAAAATAAGTGTTAATAATAGGAGTCTATTAAATTCTACAGTTTTGATTTTTAATTTTTTTGATAAATGAATAAGGAAACTTAGTTTTTTATAACTAATATTTGAGATTTTATCATTTGAAATATAATTATTATTATTATTTAAAATTTGTTTAATAAGTAAAAGTTCCTGTTCTTTGATACTATTAAAAATCTCTAATTTATCTTTAGAATTCCCAAATAAAAATCCTGAAAAGTAAGACTCTTTTATTCCTTTTATATTACAAAGAGGAATCCCTACATTGTAAGCATTTTTATATGTCATTTTGTCAATAATAAAAAATATTAAAGAATTTTGTAATATATTTTCATTATCAAAATCATTATATTTTTCATATAAATAATCAATTAAAATCTCCTTTGATTTAGCCCCATTTAGGGCTATTGCTGCAGGTTCTGTACAACCATAAGTAAAATCAAGCATACTTAATAAAAATTCTCTTATTCTAAATAAATTCATAAAGTTTTATCCTTAAAGGGTATATAATTTTTTTTATTATATCAAATTAAATCAAATTTTTTTACTAGTTATCATAAATTTATTTTATTTTCAAATAAATTTTTTTAAAAAATAACTCGAAATAATAACTAAAGTTAACTATCTAAACATTTTTAAATTTTTCAAGAAAATATTTTTATAAGTAAAATAATAAAATAGACAAAAAAATAAACTAAATAAATTAACACATTATTAAATTAAAAAAAACTAAAAAATTATGTAAAAAAATTTTTTAAAAAATATTTAAAGAAGTTGATTTATAAAATAAATTCATTATAATATATTATACAATAATATTTACAGTATAAACAAATTATTTTTATTAAAAGAGGTTAAAATGAATAAAAAAATATCAAATTTTATATATATTTTATTAACAATTATCACAATTATTTTTTTATTCATTTTTTCCTCTTGTAGTAATCCTGTTTCAAATACACAAACATCCTCTGCAGGTTCGAACTCAAACAATAATAGTGGTAATAACAGTGGAAATGGAAACAATGGGGGAGCTACACCATTAAAGGTTGAAAAACCTGTTTTTTCTTTAGAAGGTGGAAGTTTTGATGAATATATAACATTAGAAATCACTTGTAGTACTAATGGTTCACAGATATGGTATACTTTAGATGGATCTAACCCAGAACCTCAAAGTTCAAACTTATATACAACTCCAATTTTTATTGATAAAACAACAACTATAAAAGCAATTGCAACTAAAGAAAATTATCAGAATTCTGATATAGTTGAAGCTATTTACACTATAAATAAAGTTCCCCTTCCAAAATTTGATGTTAATAGCGGAGTTTATAATAATGATATAAAAGTTAGAATCTTTTGCGATTTAAATGATGTTGAAATTTTTTATACATTGGACGGAACTGATCCAGAACCATATGTATCTGATAAATACAATGGAGAACAGATTTTGGTTAACACTTCATTAAAAATTAAAGCAATAGCCATTAAAGATGGTTATATAAATTCTAATATTTCTGAAGTTTCATATGATTTAAAAGTTTCAAATCCAGAAGTTAGCTTACAACCTGGTATTTATTATGAAGATAAAACTCTTACAATATCATGTCAAACAAGTAAAGCAAATATATGGTATACAACAGATGGAACAGACCCAAAGACTTCACCATCTCGAATATTATATAACAATTCTCAGATTAACATAAATAGTTGTATGAACTTTAGAATTTATGCTGAAAAAACAGGATATATTGATTCTAACGAATTAAATGTTTCTTATACATTACAATGTTTGCCTCCTTATATTGACTTAGAAAGTGGTACTTATTTTAATAATCAAACTATAACACTTAATTGCCCAACTCCAGGTGTAATTCTATACTACACTCTAGATGGAAGTAACCCAATACCTGGATCATCTCCTCAATATAATTCACCAATAAACATTCCAGGTAGTACACCTTCAAGTAACGGTAATTATAAATTAAGAGTATTAGCAGTAAAAGCAGGGTATGAAAATTCTATTGTTTCTTCTGCCAATTATTTATTAAAAGTTGCAAAACCAACTTTTAACAAAAATCCTGGTAAATATTTTGAAGAAACTTCTGTCTCTATTTCTACAATAACTGTTGGAGCTTCTATTCTTTACTCTACAAATTTAAGTGATCCATATATTAATTATAATGCACCAATTAATTTATCGATCCCAACAAATCTTAAAGTAAAAGCTAAAAAAACCGGTTATGCTGATTCAGATCTAACTCAAGGTTTTTATAACATTTTATTTAATAAAATATATACAAATAATTCTAGCAATGATATTGAACATTTGTCTTTAGTTTCTGATTTTAGGAAATTTTTACATGTTTCTTATTATCGTGGAGGTTCTGCTAAAGATCTATATTATGTTAATAATAATCCTTCTTGGAAATCTGCAAGTCCTATTTTAACTACAGGAGATGTAGGAAATTATTCTTCTATAGCAATCGATTCATCCGATTATGTTCATATTGTATTTTATGATGCAACAAATAAGAATTTAAATTATATCACAAATAGATCAGGTTCATGGATAAATTCGCAAATTGATACAAATGGAGATGTAGGACTTTATTGTGTTATTAAATATGATTATTCAAATGATTATATTCATGTTGCTTATTATGATTCAACAAATGGTTATTTAAAATATGCTAAAAAGCATGTAGAAAATGAAGAATGGCAAATAGAAACAGTAGATACTAATGGTGATTTTAATTCTTATATTTCTTTAGATCTCGATCAAAATGGTTTTCCTCATATATCTTATTATGATGCAATAACAGTTTCTCTTAAATATGCTTATTTTGATGGAACAGAATGGATTAAAGAAACAATTGATTCTACTGGAAATGTTGGCAAATACTCATCTATTGCTATAGATAACAATAATAAAGTATATATTACATATTATCAATACAAATCAAAATCAACTGGGGCCTTAAAACTTGCAACAAACAAAAATGGATCATGGCAAATTTCATATATTGAAAATATTCAAGGATTTAATGATGGATTGTTTAATAAACTAGTCATTGATTCAAATAACAATTTACATATAATATATTGTAGATATTTTAATTCTACAAATTCTTATATATTAAAATATGCCATAATAAACAATGAAGGAAATATAGAGATATTTACAACATCAAATAATAATCTTAACTCTGCAATCAATTTTAGCAAATTAAATAATAAAATTTATATTCTAGGAATAATTGGAAATATGCTCTATATTTATGAGCAAAATTAAATATATAAAATTTAATCCATTTGATATTTTAATAAATTTATCTTACTTTATTATTTATTATTACTTTTATTTTATATCAACAATTATAATTATATTAGCATTTTATTATATTTGCTAAATATTTATTAATATTAACATCACTGATATTTTTTAAAGTTTTAATAGATTTATCTCTAATGCTTTTTAAAATTAAATAGTTAAACTCAATAAATTAAAAAATAAAAATCAACCAATATTTAGATTAAAAAAATTTTTTAATTAAATTTTAAATCTTGATATACTGTTTTTGACAAATATCACTATTTTAGTTATATTTTAAAAAGAAAGGATGTATAATTATGGAAGACCAAATAAGAAATAATCTTTTTGAATCAAAATATATTGTAAAAGGGATAACATGTTCATCATGCATTAATATCATTACCAAAGTTCTAAAAAACAATATAGATGGTATTAATGAAGTTGATATAAATCCACTTTCAAATGAATTAAGAATAAAGTCAAACAAAACTATAAATTTTATTACAATAAAAAACCTACTAAATAATTTAGGATATGATCTTTACGAAAATAATAGCTCAATTCTTTCTGATGGTAATTCATTTGATAAAAATAATCTAGCTCAATATAATAAAAAAAATGAAGTAAAAAATATAAAATCATTTTTAAATGAAAAAAATAATCTTTTAATCTCTATTATTTTTTCAATTCCTCTATTTATTAAAATGTTCTTTATGAGCAACCATTTTAATTTAAATTTAATAAATCATTATATAGGTGTTCATAAAATTCTATTTCTCAATTTTGATATTTTTATTGATATTATCTTTTCATTTATAGTTATTTTTATTTCAGGTTATACAACATTAAGAAAAGCTTTTTTTTCTTTTAAAAATTTTATTTTTACAATGGACACATTAATAGCTATAAGTGCTATCTCATCTTTCTTAACAGTTCTTATAAGTCCCTTTGTGAGAATAAGTAATTTCTCAATGATTGGTGCTATGATTATTCTAATTAATAATATAGGAAATTTTATAAAAAATAGATCAATAAAAAAAACTAATAGATTACTTGAAGAAATTTCAAAACTCTCTGTAAAAGAAGCTCATTTATTATTAGAAGAAAAAAATCATGAGTTAATTAAAGATCAATCTATTAATAAGTTAAATATTTATAACAATAGTCTTTTAAATAATATAAACTATAATACAATTGATGTTCCACTAGAAAGACTAAGACCTGGTGATATTGTACTTGTAAAACCAGGTGAAAAAATACCCTCTGATGGTACAATTATTTATGGAGAATCTTTAATTGATCTATCAATAATTTCAGGTGAATCTGAACCTGTACTCAAAAAAGAAGGAGATTTTATTGTTGGAGGCGCTATAAATAAGTCTAGTTATTTAAAAATTAAAATTAATAAAATTGGAGAGGAAACCTATATAGAGAACATTAAAAAGTTAATAGAGAATGCCCAACTTAAAAAAGTCAAAATACAACTTTTTGCTGATAAGATTACAAGCTTCTTTGTTCCTATAATTTTTATACTTTCTATTTTTTCTTTTTTTATTAATTATTTCTTTTACGATAAATTAGCAACAATTTTTTTAAACTTATCTTCAAAAATTAATTTATTAAAATTTTTAGAAAATACTTTTTTAGTTGAAATTTTTTTAAAATATCCAAAAATAGGTTTTTTCGAAAAATTTTCATTGGGCCTTTATTCTCTAATCTCTACTTTAGTTATAGCTTGTCCATGTGCTTTGGGCCTTGCTACTCCAACAGCTATTATGACTGGCTTAGGAGTTGCATATAAAAACAAAATATTAATAAAGAATGGTGACTTTTTTGAAAAAATAAATAAAATTGATACTATAATATTTGATAAAACTGGAACTATAATATCTGAAATTCCTTCCATAGAAAAGCATATATTTTTGAAAAACAAGAAAATAGATAGATCAAAATTATTTTATAGAGAAGAAAAAATAGTTAATAATTTACTTTTAAATGAGGACTTTGTATTAAAAATCTCAAAAGAAATTGAAAATTTATCAAATCATCCTATTTCTAAATCAATTACAAGTTATATTAATAATCTTTTTAAAATAAAAAATATAAATAAAAAATTTTTAAAATTTAAAATAAAAATAGATAAATTTGAATATTTTACTGGAAAAGGAATTAAATCATACATTAGCATTATTAAAGAAGATGATAAAACAAAAGAAAATAAAATTATTGCTGAAAATATATTAATTTTATCCGGAAATTATAATTTTATTAAAGAAAATGGAATTATAATAAATTTTGAAAAGGAAAGTTTTAACAAAAACTCTAATTTTTTTACTATTGATGGTAATATTTTTTTAATATATTTAATAAATGAAAATATAAATGAGCATAACTTAAAATCTGTTAAAATTATAAATAAAAAAAATTATGATATATATTTACTTTCTGGTGATAAAAAAGAAAGAACGGAAGAATTAGCAAATAAATTAAAAATAAATAATTATTTTTATGAACTACTGCCTGAAGATAAACTTAAAATAATCAATGAACTACAAAAAAAGGGTAAAAAAATTATGATGGTAGGAGATGGAATAAATGATGCTCCTGCATTAAAAGCTTCAGATATTGGTGTAGCTATAGGTACTGGAACAGATCTTGCTCTTGAAAGTGGAGATATAATATTACTTTCAGGAAAAATTTTTGATTTGTACAAAGCAATAATAATAGGAAGAAAAACATTTAATAAAATAAAAATAAATTTATTCTGGGCTTTCTTTTATAATATTATTATGATTCCTTTAGCAATTCTTGGAATTTTAAATCCAATTTTAGCAGAAATTGCAATGGCATTAAGTTCTATATCTGTGGTAATTAATTCATTATTACTAAAAAGAATAAAAGTTGAATTTTAAATTATTTAATTAAAAAATTTTTAAAAAAATAATATCCAATCTGTAATTTTAATAAAATTATTTTCTTTACAATATCAATCTATATTATTGATTAATTTATTATTCAAACAATGTTTATAATATTTATAAATAATTAATAATATAATATTCAATTAAATAAGTTGAAATTTATAATATATATATTATATATTTAAATGTTATATATTTTAATAATAACTAATTACAATTAAGAGGTAAAATTTATGAGAAAAAATAAACTAATTAAAAAGTTTTCTAATCTTTTTTTAATTTTATTAATAATTTTAATTTTTTTCTCGTTAAATTGCTTTGCAAAATTCAATATTGGATTTACTTCAAATTTTATCATTCCACCTCCATTTACAAATATAAGTCCTTCTTTTATTAATTCTTTACTTGTTGATGGTGGCTTTAAATTATGTTATATAATGAATGATTTTTATATTTTAGGTTTTTATTTAGATTTATCAACAGGAATTATTTCAATTCTTAAAACATTTGAAACAATAGGTTGGATTGTTTTTTTTCCAATTTCAATTGGTCTAAAAATTCCATTTCCCGAGATACCTCCAACTATAGGTATTATTAATCTTGGCATTGTAACTGGTATAAATATTGTAAACAAACCTAACTTCAAACTTGATTTTATATCCAAATTTGGCTTTGGATCTATTGAAATTCAAGCAGAAAAAAATATTCAGGCATCTTTCTACTCAATTAAACCTGAATTAAATTTAAAATATCCTTTAGCAAAATTTTTTGGATTCGGTTTATCAAATTCAAATGCTTTTCTTTTTTTAAAAGAACCAGTAAACAATAAAAAAATTATTTATTATTCATCTTTAGGTTTATATATTTATTTTGAATTTTAAATATTTATTTTATTTTACAATTTCTATTTTCAATATTAATTTTTTAGTTATTTATTATTAGTTTAACTTTAAAATTATATTTTTATTTTATAATTTCTTATATTTTAATTTTTTATTTGGTTTAGTTTTATACTTTTTTCAATACACTGCTTTTATTATTTCAATTTTATAAATATAATATTATTTTATATTTTATTTTTTCTAATCTATATATAGAGTTTAAATAAATTTTTTCTTGACAATTTTTTTATTTTTTATATTTATTTTTATAGAAAGAGGGATAGAAAGGATTATGGGCGATTAGCTCAGCTGGGAGAGCATCTGCCTTACAAGCAGAGGGTCGTAGGTTCAAGCCCTGCATCGCCCAATCTGCGGGAATAGCTCAGTTGGTAGAGCGCGACCTTGCCAAGGTCGATGTCGCGGGTTCGAGCCCCGTTTCCCGCTCCATAAATCCCTCTTTTTTATTTTTAAAATATATTTAACTTTAATAAAAATGTTTAATATTTTTATAAACTTAATAATTATAAAATCTTTTTTAAAAAAAATATAGCTACCTTAATTAAAAAAGGTAGCTATATATTTAATCCAAATAAAATAAAGCTATATAATATTTATATATATTAACATTATTATATATTTCATATAATTAAAAATTAAGCTGTTTTAAAAACTTCTCTGTATTAGATTATTAATAATTATTTTTCTTATACTTCATTAATATCTAATATTTACTCTAAAAATTTTACCAGTTTTCACATAAAATTTCAAAGAAGCTTTGAGGATGAGCACAAGCTGGGCAACTTTGTGGTGCTTCTTCTCCTTCATAAATAAAACCACAATTATTACATTTCCACCAAACTTTTTTATCCTTTTTAAAGACACTTCTATTTTCTATATTTTTAAGTAAAGCTCTATATCTTTTTTCATGTTGCTTCTCAACAATTGCAATGTTCCTAAAAACTTGAGCAATCTCTGGAAAACCTTCCTTTTCAGCTTCATCAGCAAAATTTTGATACATAGTTGTCCATTCATAGTTCTCTCCATTAGCAGCAGCTAATAAATTTTCAGGAGTTGTTCCAATTTTCCCTGCTGGATAAGCTGCATTAATTTCAACTTCACCTCCCTCTAAAAACTTAAAAAATCTCTTAGCATGTTCTTTTTCATTTAAAGCTGTTTCTTCAAAAATCATTGCAATTTGAATATATCCCTCTTTTCTTGCAACTGATGCAAAATAATCATATCTATTCCTTGCTTGTGATTCACCTGCAAAAGCAGCCAATAAATTTTTTTCAGTTTTTGTTCCTTTAACAGATTTAGCCATAAAACCTCCTTTTTTAAAAATATTAAGTTAAAAGTAAGTTTTATATTATATTATATAATAAATATACTTAATTTTTTTATAACATTTCATAAAAATAGTTAGAAATTTATTTAACATAAAAATATTTATAGTAAAAAATTATATAAACAATTTCAAAACAATTTTTTTATAAAAATAAAATTACAAATTAATTTCAATCAATTTTGCTTTAACACCTTCAAGTAAATTTAATTTTCTTTCAAGCTCTAAATGTTTTTCTTTTTCTCCAACAAGCTCAAGGAAAATAGTCCCATTATCGGAACATTTATCTAGAACCTCATCATGTATACCAAGTCTAATCTTTATTAAACAACCCCAACCTGTTAAAATTTCCTGAACTTTAATAGCATTATTTTTCCTTTTATCAATAATTATAATCATAAATCTTTTTTCCATAATATTTCCTGCTTTATGATTTATTTAACTTAAAAGTCTATTAAAAAAATAAACGAAAATTTAAACTTTCCACAACCCATGTAAATTACAGAATTCTCTAACATATAATATATCTGATCTATTAACATTAAAAATAGCTTCAGGTTTATCTCCAGGGTTTAATTCTTTTCTTAAAATATAACCATCTTTTGTAACAACTTCAATAAATTGGATCCAGTGAGAATCTTCCATTGGATGAGGAACAGAGCCAACTTTAACTAATATTTTATTGCTAGTATCCTCAATTACAGGTAAGTGTTTTTCTCCAGCACCTTCTCTATTTTTCTCATCCATTAAAGTCATCTCTTGCCCACAACAAACCAAATCTCCTTCACCTTCAATAAAAACTTCAACTACATTACCACAAATTTTGCATTTATAAATTCCCATTTTAGTTGCCATAAACCCTCCTTAATTTAATTCTAGATTATTTAAATTTTTTAAAATTTTAAATATTAAATAATTTCATTTATAATATTACAAATTAAAATAAAATATTGAATTAAGTTAAATATTATCTAAGTAACTATTAATGTTCTTAAATTTTAATCTATATAACCTTTATCAAAAATATTCTGTGGATATTCTCTTTTACCCATTTCTTTATCAAGATAAAGTAAACCACTATTTGAATTAGAAATCATTTTTAACTTTTGCAAAATAGTATCCACTGACAATTCTTCTTCAACCTGTTCTTTAACATACCACTTTAAGAAATCCAAAGTAGCGTAATCTTTTTCATCTTCTGAAATTTTTACTAATTCCCATATTCTTGAAGTTATATATTTTTCATGTTTTAAAGCTTTTTCAAAAGCATCTAAAATTGATTCAAATTTCGTTTCAGGTTTTTTAATTTCTAAAAGTTCAGGTTTTTTCCCTCTTTCGACAAGATAATTAAAAAACTTCATTGCATGCATAATCTCTTCTTGAACTTGAGCTTTCATCCAATGTGCAAACCCTTGTAAATTTATAGATTCAAAATAAGATACAATAGAAAGGTAAAGATATGCTGAATAAAACTCCTCATTTACCTGTCTATTTAACTCATTAAAAATTCTATCAGTCATAATTTTCTCCTTAATTACTTTTTAAATTAAACTATAAAAAATATCTATAAATTTTATAATAATTTTAACATTTCTTTTTCTATTAATTTTTTATTTTACTAATTGTTATACAATTATAAAATTCAATAATATAAAAAATTTAAAGTTTATTACTAATATCATCTTTAATTTTATTAAGATCTTCATCTGAAGGAACATATTGTATTTTATATGATCCTATAATATTAAGACCCATTTCATTAATAATTTTTTCAATATCTTTTATACTTTCACCACCCCAACCATAAGAACCAAAAACAAATATTTTTCTATTTTTAGGATTTAACCCTTTAAAATATGTTATAAATGCTGATACTGTAGGCAACATGTTTTTATTTAAAGTTGGGGAACCTATAAAAATATATTCAGAATCCAATATTTCAGTAATAACATCAGAGATATGATTTTCTTGTAATGGCATATATTTAAAAGATATTTTTTTATCATCTAATACACTTTTAATTGCATCCGCTATCATTTTTGTTGAATTCCACATTGTATCATAAACTATAACAGCCTTTCTTTCAGTTAAGTTTTTGCTCCACTTATCATAATTCGAAATAAATTCTTTAATAAACTTTTTAATTATTAACCCATGACTCGGACAGATAATTTCAATTTCTAACTTTTGAGCTTCAGAAAGCTCCTTTTGAACTTGATCACCATATGGTAAAACTATATTGGCATAATATTTTTTTGCCTCATAAAAAAGAATATCTCTATCATATTCTTCATCAAATCTCTCAAAAGAAGCAATGTGCTGACCAAAGCCATCATTAGAAAATAAGATTTTTTCTTCTTGGCAATATGTAACCATATTATCTGGCCAATGAACCATTGGGGTTAATAGAAAAACTAGATTTCTTTTCCCAATATTTAATTTATCTCCACTTTTAACCTCTATATAATTAAATTCTTTTTTATAATGAGCTTTCAGTCCTTTTAAACCATTAGGAGAAGTATAAATTTTTAAATTAGGATTTAATTCTAATATTTTAGGTAGTGAACCTGAATGATCCATTTCAACATGATTAGAGATATAGTAATCAATTTTTGAAATAGGAACGATTTTTTCAATTCTTTCTTTGAATTCATCAAATAAATAATGCTTAACATTATCAATTAAAACAATCTTTTCATCTAATATTAAATAAGAATTATAACTTGAACCTCTTTGAGTCAAATAACCATGAAAATTTCTTAAATTCCAATCAACAGCACCAACCCAATAAATATCATCTTTAATTTTAATAGCATCCATAAAATCTCCGTAATTTTAATTTTTTTAAATATAAAATATATAAAAGAATAATAATTTTTATACAATATTAAATTAAATACAAATTTGTAATTTTTACAAAATAAATTTAAAAAAAATTAATTAAATTTTAATTAAACCCCACCCACCACCCTTCAAAAAAAATTACTCCTTCTCAAATGCATCTTTTTCGGCACCACAAACTGGACAAACCCAATCATCAGGCAACTTTTCAAAAGGAATACTATCATTTTCTGAAGGATCATAAATATAACCACACACTGTACAAACCCATCTTTCCATCTAATCACCTCATATATTTTTTATTTATAAATATCACTATTAATATAATAATTAAATTGAAAATTTTTTCAATAACTTTTTTTATGAAAAATTACTAAACATTAAAATCTTAATTTATACAATTTTTACAAACCCCTTCAAAAATAACTATATTACTAATTACCTTATTACCATCTATAAAATCTATTTTAAATTTATCAACAACTAACTTATCTTCAATATCATATAATTTATCACATTTTATACATTTAAAATGTAAATGGGGAATATAATTTAAATCATATACTGTTTTATCTCCATTAATAAATGAAATAGCTAAACCTTTTTCTATAAATATTTTCAAGGTATTATAAATCGTAGTTTTTGATAAAGTCGGGATCTGTTTTTCAAGTTCATTAAAAATTTCTTCAATTGTAGGATGATTTCTTTTTAAAATAAAATATTTTAATATAGCTAATCTTTGTACTGAAGGTTTAATTTCGTATTTCTGCAATAAACTATACTCAAAAATTGCCTGTGTATCCATATGCTTCCCTTTTTTAGTTGTATTAAAAAACCTATCTATAATTTCAAAAAATCAATACAAATTAAAAATTATCTAATTTATTTTAATAATATCTTTGATTTTAATATTTTTATTTTTAAATATATTAATTATTTTCATTTAATAAATTAATTTACATAATATCTTAATATTATAATTAAAATATAATATAGTTTTTTTAAAATTCAAAATTTTATTTTTTTTAATTGTAAAAAATTTGAAAATTTATTATTTTTTTTTATATTTTTTAAAGATTAATAATTAAATTACTAAATAAATTAAAATAAAAATTCTATTACTTTTATATTAAGTTAATTATAGTTTGTAGATGGAAAATTTAATAATTAAATATTAATTTGGTTATGATAATTGAAATTTTTTTAAAAATAAAAAATCCTCTTTATCAAGCTTTATTTGGTGGGTTTTTAACATGGTTTTTAACTCTTTTTGGAGCTATTTTTATTTTTTTTAATAAAAAACCTTCTAAAACAATATTTAGTTCAATGCTTTCACTTGCTGGCGGCATTATGCTTGCAGCTAGTTTCTGGTCACTTCTTTTGCCGGCAAAAAATATAGCGGAAGATCTAGGGATAAACCCATTTTTAAATATTACTTTAGGTCTTTTATCTGGTTCTTTATTTATTTTTTTACTCGATAGGTTAATCCCTCATAAACATATTCAAGAAAATCAAATTAAAATATCTCAAGAAAATTCAGATACTGAAATAGAAGGAATAAAAACAAATTTAAAAAAAACTTATTTATTTATTCTTGCTGTTGTTTTACATAATATTCCAGAAGGTTTAGCAGTAGGTGTTGCATTTGGTGCATTGATAAACAATATTAATGATATAAATATTTTGGTAAGTGCTATAACATTAACTATAGGTATTGGGTTACAAAATATACCTGAAGGTTTAGCTATTGCCCTTCCTCTTTATGCTAATGGATTTTCAAAAAGAAAAAGTTTTTTTTATGGACAACTTTCTGCAATAGTGGAACCTGTTTCAGCTCTATGTGGTGTAATTTTTGTTTCAATTTTTAAAAATATTCTACCCTTTTCTATGTCATTCGCATCTGGAGCTATGATTTATATAATAATAGAAGAAGTAATTCCAGAATTTCAAAAAAATAAAACCAATGATATTGCTACACTTTTTTTCATTGCAGGCTTTATAATAATGACTATTTTAGATATAAGTCTTGGATAAAATAAAATAGGGGGATAATATGAAAAAAAATCTTTCTAATTTTAAAAATAATCATTCTATTAAAATAATTGGTATTAAAACAATTAAAAAAAGTTTAATATTTTTAACATTAACATTAAGTTTATTGCTAGTTTCAATATTATATTCATGTTCAAATACTATTACTAACACTTCATCAAAAAATGAATCCTATGATACAAAGGCTTCAAATTATGAACCAGATCCAGGAAATAAACCAATAGGTTTAATAGTATATTCTACTGGAAACAAAAAATTTATAAAAAGAAATCCAATTGGTGGATTTTTAATTCAAGGTGGAGGTCTTGATGTTGATGAAGCATTTTTATGGCTTATAAACAGATGTGATGGAGGAGATTTTGTTGTTTTAAGAACTAATGATTCAAAAGGCTATAATGATTGGATATATTATGATCTTAAAGGAGTAAATTCAGTTCATACTTTAGTTGTTAATTCTTATACCTTTGCAAATTCATCTTATGTAGAAAATGTAATTAATAATGCTGAAGCTATTTTTATTGCTGGTGGTGATCAATATGAATATTATAAATACTGGAAAGGTACAAAACTTGAATCTGCTATAAAAAGAGCTTATTTTGAAAGAAAAGTTCCTATTGGTGGAACTTCTGCTGGAATGGTTGTGCTTGGACACTTTGACTATATTCCGTACAATAATGGAGTAACTTCTGACGAAGCTCTCCAAAATCCATACCATAAAAATATGGATTATATTAAAAATGATTTTCTTGAAAACTTTGAAATATTTAAAAATATTATTTTCGATACCCATTTTTATGAAAGAAAAAGAATGGGAAGATTAATAACTTTTATGGCAAGAATAGTAACAGATTATAAAATCAATTACAATGAAATAAAAGCAGTAGCATGTGATGAAAAAACTGCAATATGTATTGATAATAATGGCATTGGAAAAGTTTTTGGTTATGGTTATGCTTTCTTCTTAATTGGAAATAGACCAATAGAAAGATGTAGGAGTGAAAGCCCTCTTGATTGGTATGGGAATAAACAAGCTGTAAAATGTATTAGAGTTAAAGGAACTTTATCTGGTAGTAATACTTTTGATTTTAAAAATTGGTCATCAAATTATGGCGAAACTTATTATATATGGGTTGATAATGGAACTTTATATCCTGATCGAGTATATTAAAAAATTAAATATAAAATTTATTAATTAAATTCAAAAAGGAACTGAGATAAAATGGGTCTATTTACTAAAATACTAAATCTATTAAAATCAAATGCTAATTTTTCTGAAATAAAAAACAATCTATTACTTGCTGATATTGATTTAGATACAATTAATTATATAGAAAAAGAACTAAAAAATAAAAAAGAGTTGAAAGATATTCTTAAGTCTTTAATTATACCATGGAGTTTTATCCCTGATAAAAATAAGAAAAATATATTTTTAATTATTGGTGTTAATGGTTCTGGTAAAACAACTCTTATTTCTAAAATTTCAAAATATTACAAAGATAAAGGTTATAATATTTTAGTTTCAGGGGCAGATACATTTAGAGCTGCTGCTATTGACCAATTAAAACATTGGTGTGAGAAAAATAAAATTGATTTTATAAGTAATATTCAGGGTGCTGATCCTGCTTCTGTAATATTTGATTCTATGACAAAATTTTTAAATTCTAATTATAACATTTTAATAATAGATACAGCGGGTAGATTACAGAATAAAGAGGAATTAAATCAGCAATTAAAAAAAATAGATAAGGTTATAAGAAAAAAGATAGATGAATACAATAAAGAAAAATATAACCTTCCAGATAACAAAAATAGTATTGATAAAAAGACAGATTCTAATACAATAGAAAGTATTAACTATAAAAAAATTCTAGTTATAGATGCAAACATAGGGAAAAACTCAATACAGCAAGCTGAAATTTTTAATAATATTATTGGAATAGACTCTTTTTCTATAACAAAGCTTGATTCAACAGCTAAAGGTGGCTCAATTTATAATATATGTAAAAAATTAAATTTATCTCTTTCATATGTTTCTTTTGGTGAAAAAATAGAAAATATTATTACTCCTGAAAACCCTGATTTTATAGAATTTTTAATAAATAAAATTTAAAAAACTTTTTCAATATATAATTTAACTTGAAAAACTTTTTTAATAAGAATAATAAAATTTTATTAATAAAATAAAATAACATTTTATTTGGATATTCATAGATTATATTATTTTAATGAATAATCCTAATATTATTAGTATTTTTTATTATTTTATAAAATATATTTATATTTTTCTTAAAATAATTAGTTTTTTTTATTAAATTCTTAAATATTTTTAAAAAATTTATTGACTTAATTTTAACATATTTTAAAATTTAAGTAGAAAAGAAATTTCAGGAGGAATCATGAATAAATATATATCTGATGTTATAGAATCTGTTAAGAAAAAATATCCTTGGGAATCAGAATTTATTCAAGCTGTTACAGAAGTACTTGAGTCACTCGAGCCAATTATTTCCAAAGAACCAAAATATCAAAAATATGGCATTTTAGAAAGAATAGTTGAACCTGAAAGAGTTATTATATTTAGAGTTCCATGGGTTGATGATCAAGGAAATTACAGAGTAAATATGGGATACAGAGTTCAATTTAATTCTGCTATTGGACCATATAAAGGTGGATTAAGATTTCATAAATCGGTTAATCTTTCTATATTAAAATTTTTAGGATTTGAGCAAATATTTAAAAACTCTTTAACCGGTTTACCTATGGGTGGTGGAAAAGGTGGATCTGATTTTGACCCAACAGGGAAGTCTGAAGGTGAAGTAATGAGATTCTGTCAGAGTTTCATGACTGAGCTTTCAAGACACATAAGTGCTGATACAGATGTTCCAGCAGGTGATATTGGGGTAGGTGCAAGAGAAATAGGTTATATGTATGGGCAATATAAAAGAATAAAAAATGAATTTACAGGGGTATTAACAGGAAAAGCTTTAAATTGGGGAGGATCATTAATAAGACCAGAAGCTACAGGTTTTGGTGCTATTTACTTTTTAGTAGAAATGCTTAAAGTAAATAAAGATGACATTAAAGGCAAAAAAATTGCAATTTCAGGTTTTGGAAATGTTGCTTGGGGAACAGCTCTAAAAGCAACAGAACTTGGAGCTAAAATAATTACAATCTCTGGACCTGATGGTTATGTTTATGATGAAGATGGAGTTGAAGGAGAAAAAATAGATTATTTACTTGAAATGAGAGCTTCTGGTAGAGATAAAGTTGAAGATTATGTTAAAAAATTCCCAAAAGCTAAATTTTTTGCTGGAAAAAAACCATGGGAAGTACCTTGTGATATTGCGATACCATGTGCTACTCAAAATGAAATTGATGAAAATGATGCAAAAACATTACATAAAAATGGTTGTAAATATGTTGTTGAAGGATCAAATATGGGCTGTACTTTAGAAGCAGTTAAATATATGCAAGCTAACAAAATAATTTATGCACCTGGAAAAGCTGTTAACGCTGGTGGAGTTGCAACATCAGGTCTTGAAATGTCTCAAAACTCTATAAGATTATCATGGACAAGAGAAGAAGTAGATAGCAAATTAAGACAGATAATGAAAAACATCCATGATAAATCTCTTGAAGCTGCTGAAGCTTACGGATATAAAGGAGATTATGTAGTAGGAGCAAATATTGCAGGATTCAAAAAAGTTGCAGATGCTATGATTGAACAAGGTCATGTGTAATAATATTTTATAAAATTAAGATCATTTCTTAATAAAGAATCATTTACTAAAATTATAAATTTTTATACATATGTTTTATAATATTAAAAGAGGGGAATTTCCCCTCTTTTTTTAAATTTTTCTTACTATTTTATTATTTTTATTCAATTTATTAAATTAAAAAACAATTGTATTATTATATTTTATATTTTATTTCTTTATATTTTAATATTTCATTTAATATTATTTAAACCTTAAATTTAGTTTAAAAATAACTTTTAAAAGGATTGAAAATGAAAAACTTATTTTATCTCTTTTTAGCATTTTTAGCTTATTTTACTCTTTCTGCAGGATTTGTATTACAAAAAAAAGGTATCAAATTTGCTAATACTAAAGATATTTTAATATGGATAACAGGATTTATATTGATGAACTTAGCTCCACTTATAAACTATTTTGCATTAAAAGGTATCTCACCTTCAATAGTCACTGCATCATCTGGAATTTCTGTTCCTTTAACAATATTTCTTTCAAAATTCATTTTAAATACTAAAATAAAAATCACCGACTATATCTATTCAATTTTAATGATGTTATTTATCTTTTTGGCTAATTATTTTTCAGAAAATAAAGAGTTTAATTCTTTCTCTAAAAATGCTCTCTACTTTTTTGTTTTTTTACCATCTCTATTATTTTTAATATTAATCATAATTAATAAATTTTATAAAAATAAAAATAATAAAATAAAGCTAATTAATACAATTATTTACTCTTTTTCTGGTGGTTCTCTTGCTGGCATGATGATGATAGTTCTTAAAATATTTCAAATTGAGGATGTTTTTTCTAATAAAAATTTTATATTTAATCAGTTCTTTTTATTGTACTTATTTCTAGGTATAACTTCTTTTCTATCAATACAATTTGCATACAGAAATGGGGATATACTTATCGTTTCTCCTATTCAATATGGGACACAAGTATTTTTCCCCTTATTAAGTATTTATTTCATTTTTTACACAAAAATTATTCTTATACAAGTTTTAAGTTTTATATTGATTATTCTTTTTGCTATTAAACTTGTATTATCCCATAAAGATCTCTACTAAATGCTGTAAATTAAAACTATTGTTAAATATTTTTTTGTTATTTGTAATTTTTTAAATTGAAAAAAAAAAATTAAGAATTAAAATTTACCTATAAAAAATAGGAGGCTTTAAGAATGGCTTATAAAATAAATGATAATTGCATTAATTGTGGTGCTTGTGAACCAGAATGTCCTGTTAATGCTATATATGAAAAAGATGATAGAAGAGTTATTGACCCTTCTAAATGTACAAGTTGTGGTTCTTGCGCCACAGTATGTCCCGCTGAAGCTATAGATGCTGATTAATTTTATTTATTAAATTTTATATTAAAAGGCTATCTTTTAAGAGATAGCCTTTAATTTTTTTATTCTAAAGGAAAAATAATGATTTTTAAAGATAAGGAAAATTTAAATAAAGAAAAAAAAGAACATATTTACGAACAGGTAAGTAATATTTTTAAAGAATCTAATTTTATAGAGTTAGGTGATTTAAAAGATAGCAATGATATTAATATAAAATATGATTTACCTTCTTATTGGCTTTTCAAAGTTATTGGGGATAACAATGAAAATTTCAGAAATTCTATTTCAAATTTCCTTAAAGATAAGAAATTGAAAAAAGAAGTATCAATAATATATTCAAAAAATTCAAAATATTGTTCATATAATTTTGAAATATTTGTAGAAAATAAGGAAGAATTATTTTCTTTTTATAGGGAACTAAAAGAAATAAAAGAAACAAAATTTTGTTTTTAATCAAATATATTGAAAAAAATATCCTACTTTTTAATTAAACAAAAAAATTTAACTTTCTTCTCTTTTGATTTTCTAAAAAATGTTGTTTCATAAAAGGGAAAATATTTTTCATATTGTTTTTTAGAAGTTGTGATGTAACTTTTTATTATTCTAAATATTTTAAAACCTTTATTATAAATATCCTTATTTTTTACACAAGCATTTAAAATCCACTTAGAGTAATCTTCATGATCTGTTAATATAAAAATCTTTCCACCATCTTTCAGAAAATTTTTTAATTTTTTCAAAGATTCTTCATTTACTAATCTTCTTTTATGATGTCTTTTTTTTGGCCAAGGATCTGGGAATGATATAAATATAAAATCAAATAAAAATAAATCGAATTTTTTTTTATCTAACTTTTCAGAACTATTCAATGATTGGTTTTTTATAATAGAACTTTCATAAAACTTTATAAAATCAAAAAAATCTTCATTAACATATAAAACATTATCCAAAGACTCTTGATGTGTCTTCTTAATAGCCCTTTGAATTGCTGCTTTAGAAAAATCAAGTCCTAAAAATAATGTATCTTTATATATTGAAGCTAAATAATTAATGTATTCCCCTTTTCCACAACAAACTTCTAAAACAAATTTATTATTTTCAGAACTAAGTTTTTGGCACTTAATTTTTTGAATTTTTTTTTCAATTATTTTAAAAAATTGATTATCAAGTTTTAAAGTATAATTATTAAACAAATTGTCATCAATATTAATATATCTTAATCTACCCTTCATAAACTTAAAAATAATTTATCAAAAATTAATTTTTTTTATATAAATTTTTATATTGATTTTTTGTATTTAATAAATATTTTATAAATAAAGATAATATATATTTTTAAGAGGTAAAAATGAACTTAAAAACCAAAATTGTATGTACTATAGGACCATCAACTTCTTCAGAAGAAATGTTAGAAAAACTAATAATTTCTGGTATGAATGTAGCAAGGTTTAATTTTTCTCATGCAAATTATGATGAAACCAAAAAAGTAATAAATATTTTAAAAAAATTAAGGGAAAAATTAAAAGTCCCTCTTGCTTTAATGCTTGATACAAAAGGTCCTGAAATAAGAATATACGGATATAAGGAAATAATTGAAGTAAAAACAAAAGAAAAATTTTTTATTCAGAGTATAGATGGACAATTTTTAGAAAGCGAAAAAGGTAAAGTTTTTCTTGAGCAAAATAATTTTTATGAAACTAAAACATTTTTTACTAATCTTCCATATATAGATAGAATAGTTAAAATAGGAGACAAGATTTTATTAATGGATGGGTATTTTACAACTGAAGTGGTAGGAATAGTTGAAGATCAGACAAAAAAAGAAAAAGATTTAGAAGATAATTTTAATTTTTTATTAGGTAAAAAAATAGAAATAGAATTTAAAAATTCTGGAAAGTTGAGACCAAAAGCACATCTATCAATACCAAATGTTGACTATCCTATTGAATTTCTTTCAAACAAAGATAAAGAAGATATTAAATTTGCTGTACAAAATGATTTTGAATACATTGCTCTCTCTTTTGTCAGATCATCAGACGATATACTAAAAGTTAAAAAAATCATTAATGAAATAAACGAAAATGCTAATATAGATTTAATTGCTAAAATAGAACATAGGAAAGCAATAGAAAACATCGATGATATTATTATTCACTCAGATGGAATAATGGTTGCAAGAGGAGATCTTGGAGTTGAACTTCCAATAGAAGATGTCCCTGTTTTTCAAAAGAAAATAATAGAAAAATGCTATCTTTCTGGGAAACCAGTTATAACAGCAACACAAATGTTAGAATCCATGATAGAAACACCTCTTCCTACAAGAGCAGAAGTATCTGATGTAGCAAATGCTGCTTATGATATGACATCTGCTGTTATGCTATCAGGTGAAACTGCTGTTGGCAAATTTCCTGAACTTGTAGTACAAACAATGAAAAAAATTTTACTAAAAACTGAATCATCTATAGATTATAAAAAATTTTTATTTTCAAAAAGCTATACTGAATCATTATTTGATATTACAAATATCATATCATATAATGCTGTTGTTACTGCTTACCAATGTAATGCAAAAGCTATTTTGTGTATTACTAAAACTGGATATGCAGGAAGGATGATTTCAAAGTTAAGACCAGGCTTACCAATAATCGTATTTACTTATGATAAAAAAGTTTACAATAAGCTTGCATTAAATTGGGGAGTTACTCCAATTTTATATACTAAAGAGGACTCCTTTGAAAAATTAATAGATGAAATAAAAAATTTATGCATTGAAAATAATTTTGTATCAAAGGGAGATCTGGTTGTTATCATTGCAGGAATGCCATTAGGAAAACAAGGAACTACAAATATGATAAGAATCGAATCTATAGGTAAATCTAGAATTAAAGGAACACCAATTAATGTAAAACAAACAATAAAAAATGTTGTAATTATAGAAGGTCTTGAAGATTTTAAAGAAAAGGATGTAGATAATAAAATAGTGGTACTTAAAAACTTTTCAGAAAATTATGTTACATACTTAAGATTTGCTGCTGGAATAATTATTGAAAATTGTTATTGGGAAACACAATTAAAAATTGTTGCAAGTGCATATAATATACCCATAATAATGAATGCAACAGGAGCTTCTGAAATTTTAAAAGATAGATCTCTTGTTGAAATATTAGAAGATGGAACAATAATTGAAATATAAATATGCAGGAATTTAATTGTTGACATTATAAAAAATATTAATTTAAATATTAAAATAATTTAATTTAATAAAAATAAAAAAGTTTTTAATAAATTTAAATTTAAAAATATATAATAGATTTTTATTTTTATAAAATTTGGAAAGGAGTTTTATGCAAACTAGAGAGGAAAAATTTAATTTTTATAAGACCACTATTTTAATAGGGCTTGGCTTTTTTACTATGGGACTTATGGACCCTCTATATGATGCTTTCGTACCATTATTTTTAAAAGAATATATTAAAGTAAAAACAATCATTGGTTCAATTATGACTCTAGACAATATTTTTGCTCTTTTTTTAATACCAATTGTAGCAGCAATATCAGATAGAACAATAACAAAAATTGGTAGAAGAATGCCATATATTCTTGTCACACTTCCATTAAGTGCAATATTTTTTGCTTTGATTCCTTTTGCTGCTTTAAAAAGTTTGTTTTTACTTATTTTAGTTTTATTTTTATTAAATATTTTTAAGCAAGCTGCAAGAGGACCAGTTGTTGCTTTAATGCCAGATATCATTCATCCTGATTATAGATCTGAAGCTAATGGAGTTATAAACTTTATGGGAGGAATTGCTGCAATCGTTGGCACAGTTGGTTTATCCAAACTTATGGATTTGGATATATATTTACCAATAATTGGTAGAACAAAGGATAAAATTCCATTTCTAATTTCTGGTATACTAGTTGTTTTTGCAACCATACTTTTATTTATATTTGTAAAAGAAAAATTTAGAGAGAAAACTGAGAAAGAAGAAAAGATTCCAATTATTAAATCTTTTAAACTTATATTTTCTGACAAAGATAAAAGTGCTGTTTTAATATTATTTTCTCTTTTTCTATGGTTTTTTGGTTATCAAGGTGTCCTTCCATTTGTAACAACATATGCTGTTGAAATTATAGGTGTCTCAAAAGGTGTTGCAGGAATTTCTCCTGGAATGGTTGCAATTCCATATGCTTTATTTGCAATACCTTCAGGAATTATTGCTCATAAAATAGGAAGAAAAAAAATGATTAGAATATGCTTAATAGGCTTAATAATTGCAATGATATTAATGTTTTTTCATAAAGCAATTGTTGACTTTTTTCAGTTAAAACAAGGATTAAGTTTAATTATTTTTTGGGCTATTCTATTCTTTTTTGGTATTTTCTGGGGTTCAGTTGTTACAAATTCGTTTCCAATGTTATGGCAAATGGCTACATATTCAAACATGGGAATATATACTGGTTTATATTATACTTTTTCTCAATCTGCTGCTATCTTTTCTCCACCTGTTACTGGGGCAATTATAGATCTAATAAATATAAGAGCCATCTTTTTATTTGCAGCAATATGTATGCTAGGGGCATTTATACTTATGGGATTTGTAAAAAAGGGTGAACCCTCTACTACAAAAACACATTGAAAATATATAGATTTAACTTTAATAAGATGATAAAAAAATTAAAACAAAACATAAATAAAATAAAAATAATAAAAATAAAATCATAAATAAAAAATAGAAAATTTAAAATGTAAAGTATAAAATATAAAAAATTTGAAATAATAATTATTAATAAAAAAGAGAGAGAAATTATTCTCTCTCTTTTTATTTTATTACCTTAAAAACTTAATATTAGAATATAATTTTGTAATTATTTATTTGTTTCTTTAACTATTTCGATAACCTTCTCCTTTGTTATAACATACTTACTCCATAAACCTTCTAAATTATAGAAATCCCTTTTATCTTTATTAAAAAGATGAATTATCACCGAATTATAATCAAGAAGTATCCAATCATTTACAGTAAAATTTTTTCTATTGATTAAAGAATATCCATTATCTTTTAAAATTTTATTTAGCTCACTAACTACAGCAGAAGCCTGAGGTGTAGATTCAATTGTCCCAATTATAAAAAAATCTGCTATTGGCATTACATCAATAACCTTAATAACTTTTATATTATCAACTTTCTTTTCTTCTAATATATTAATTATAAGAGATGCAAGTTTATAATCGAGGTTTTCTTTCAAATTAAACTCCTTATTAAAATTTATTCTTTATCTTTCAATTCCTTTTTAGATTTAGTTGAAGCCTTTTCTTTTGTAACCTTTGCCTTTGTAGCTTTTGTTTCCTTTAATGAGAGATTATCAGTAATATTTTTTTTCTTTTTTCTAGGTCTTGTTTTCCCAAATGTTCCTCTAAAAATTTTTCCTCTTCTTGATCTTTGATCACCTTTACCCATATTTCCTCCAATATTTTATTATTTATAAAATTTTTAATAATTTTTTATTTTATTATTACTTTAGATTTTTATAAAAAAAATTTATTCAAAAATATTTAAAAAATCAAGTGGATAAAAAAATAATAATTTCTAAAATGATGTTTTAATAAATAATTTAGCAAAAATTCCACCATAAATTGTAATTATTGAAACGATAATACCTGCTATCAAAACACCTAAACTTATAAAAAAGAATGATTTTTTTATATCTAATCTTAAAAGCCAAGCACCAATGGTGCCTGTAATAGCACCCGTTGCAGGAAGAGGTATAGCAACAAATATCATTAATCCTATATATTCATATTTCTCAAATTTAGGTTTTACTTTTTTTAATGATCTTTCAGAAATTTTATCAAAAAATTTCTTATATAAAGGTATTTTTAAGAATAAATGGTTAAAAAACTCAAGAAAAATAAAGAGTATAAGTGAAGCACAAGAATTAAATATAACAGATAAAAAAAAAGCTATAAAAATATTAATACCATTAAAATAACCATAAGGAATAGACCCTCTAAGCTCAATAACTGGTAACATAGATAATATAATCATTTTAATATAAGTTAATAACATTTCTCTACCTTTCTTATTTAAACAAACTATTATTAATTAGTTTTTAAAATTAAATTAAAAATTGAAGAAAAAACTTCCTTACTGTAAAAGCCGAATCTATTTATTTCAAAAATTTTATTAATTGCAATATCTTTTTTTATTAAATTATTTTTTAAAAGAATATATATTAAAGATAGGCTATTTAAAAAAACTCTTTCTTTTAACAGAAAGTACTCTATTATGTTTTTGTCTTCAGTTATTGGAATTAAATTATTAATCTCTGTCGAAACTATAACTGATAGATCTGCAAAAGTTAACCTTTTTTTATTATTATACTCCAATTTATTATAGAAAATTTCAATTTCTTCTTTTCTATTATTGATAAGCTTAAACCTATCTTTTATAAAATTGTAAAGATAATCTTTATTATTATTAATCTCATCAACAACTTCTTTTGTAATATAGATATTAAAATTATCTAAAACTAAAGAAAGAATATCAGCTTTATAAGTATAAATTAATGAAGAAGAATCAAATATAAAATCCTTATAGCCAAAATCTTGTAAAATTTTATCTGAAATTATGCTTTTTCTACTATCCAAATTATTTTATTAAAAAAATTTTCTTTATTTTAAAAATATTAATTTATAAATAATTAAAAAATCATAAAAAATATATTAAAAAATTCTAATAAAATATAACTTAATAAAATAAATTATAATTATAATATAAAATAATACTTTCATAATTTAACCATAACAAACAATATTATAAATAAACTATATTAAAACACTCTATTAAAGCTTTTGTCCTAAAAAAGAAAACAAGTCCAATACTTTTATCCCATGAATCTTTTGAAATATTAGGAAATAAAAAATATAAAAAAGAGTATAAAAATGGTTGACTACTTTTATTTAAATAATCATTCAATTTCTGTTTTAAAATATTTTTATCATCTATTTCTTCAATCTTTTCAAATTCCTCCATCTCTTTTTTTAAAATCTCGCTATAAAGTTTAAATGTTATAGTTCCTCTTTTAGCAGAATTTTTTATAATCTTATAAACAGATAAAATTGTATTTTCAAATGTAGTTAACATTCTATCAAAAACCTTTTTATTTTTATTATGAAATTCAAGAGATTTTATTGAGTCAATAATATCCTTTAATTCTGGATGTTCATTAAATAACATATTCCACATTATTGTACTTTGTTTATAATTATAAAGCCTTATTTCTTTAACAGTGTTTAAAAATTCATCTTCATTTATTTTTTTCAAATAAACTCCTTAATATCTTAATTAATATTATATTTTAATTAATAATTTTTAATTTAATCCATTCTATAATGACAACCTGAAGATTTTTTATTCTTCCATGCTGAAGTTGCAACAATTAATCCACATGTAATTGCATCCCTTAACTGAAGAATTAGATTGGATAACTTGGATTCATAATAAAAATCTTCAAAACTATTTTTAAGATTTGTTATATCAGTTAAAGCTCTTCTCAACCTTTTCTTTGTTCTTATAGGCCCTACATAATTCCACATAATATTCTTAAGATAATTCAAATCCTGTTTAACAAGAATAAGATCATACTCTTCTTTATTTGTATATTCCCAATCTTTTATTAAATCAAGAGAAAAATAATTTTTTTTGTATTCTTTGTTTAACAACTTATTATAAATAGAATCAGAAGCAAATTTAGCAAAGCACAATCCTTCTAATAAAGAGATAGATGCCAATCTATTTGCTCCATGGATTCCTGTACATGAAACCTCACCTACAGCATATAATCCATCAAGAGAAGACTCTCCTTCAAGATTAACTTTTATACCTCCGCATTGAAAATGAAAAGAAGGAACAACAGGGATATTTTCATAATCAAGATCAATACCATTCTCCTTACAAGTATAATAAATCGATGGAAACCTATCTTTTATCTTTTTTCTTATTTTATTTATATCTATATAAACAAACTTTGAATCTGTTTTTTGCATTTCAAAAATGATAGATCTAGCTACTACATCTCTTGGAGCCAAAGAACCGAGGCTATGATATTCTTTCATAAAAGGTTTACCATAAATATTTACAAGTTCTCCACCCTCTCCTCTAACTGCCTCTGATATTAAAAAACTGTGTCCATGTTCTGTAAACAATGCTGTTGGATGAAATTGAGTATATTCCATATTTATTAGTTTTACATGGGCTCTATAAGCCATAGCATATCCATTACCATAAATATTAGGTGGATTAGTTGTATGAAGATAAACCTGCCCCATACCCCCGGTAGCTAGAATAGTATATTTAGCAATAAAAATATTTATATCATCTTCTTTTTCATCATATGCATATACACCAAAACATCTATCTTCTTCATACATTGAATAGCTATAATTTGTCGAATGTGATAATGTAATTAAATCTATAGAATAACATGATGGATAAAAATTTATAGACAAATTTTTGCTTTTAATATAATTTAGTAAAGACTCTATGATAGCTTTACCCGTATAATCTTTAACAAATAATATTCTTTTAACTGAATGAGCTGCTTCACCAGTTAATTTAAAAAAATCTTGTTCTTTCTCAAATGGCACTTTAATTTTTTCTATTAAAATGTCATGCAAAATTGTTGAACAATTATAAACCAGTTTATCAACAGCTGGTATAAAATTTAAATGATCTCCAGCATCAAGTATATCTTTTTTCAATAGTTCAGGTGAATCTTCCTTACCTTTATATACTATTCCACCTTGTGCCCAAAAACTTGATGATTTAGTAATATCTTCAGTATCATAAATAATACAAACATCAACACCTTTTTCTGCTAAAAGTATTCCAGAAACAAGACCAGATATTCCTGCACCAATAATTAAAACATCCGTCGTTATTTTTTTCATTTATTTTCTTAAAATAGTCTTTATAATTAAAATTTTAAAAATGAATTTTTAAAAAAATATTAATTAAGATAAAAAAACTTACATTTTAAAATTTTCAAAGTTTTTCATCATATCTTCCATACTTCTTTTTGATACCTTACCCATCATTTTCTTAAGATTATTAAAATCTTTAATTAATTGCTCAATATCAAAAAGTTTAACTCCTGCTCCCTTAGATATTCTCTTTTTTCTAGAAGGATTATTCATTACAAGTAAAGGATTTTCTCTCTCTTTTTTTGTCATAGATTGTATTATATATTTATATTTTAATAATTTTTGTGTTTGTTTATCAAATAAAGATTTATCAACATTCGCTGCACCTGGAATCATAGAAATTATGTTTTCTAAAGGTCCCATTTTTGTCATTCCTTCGATCTGTTCAAGCATATCTCCAAAGTCAAACTCATTTTTCTTTATCTTTTTTTCAAGTTTTTTAGCTTGTTCTTCTGAATAGACTTTCTCTGCTTTCTCAACTAAAGTTAAAATATCTCCCATTCCTATTATTCTTTGACTTATTCTATCTGGGTAAAATTTCTCAAGCTCATTAATTTTTTCACCAATACCTACAAAAGCAATTGGAACATCTGCTATCATCTTTACAGATAGTGCAGCTCCACCTCTTGTATCAGAATCAAATTTTGTTAATATTAATTTTGTAATTTTAACATATTTTTTAAATTCCTTTGCAACATCAGCAGCAACCTGTCCTGTCATTGAATCAACAACAAGAATAGTTTCATCTGGTTTAACTTCCTTTTCAATCCTTTTTAGTTCTTCCATCAGTTCTTTATCCACTTGAAGTCTACCAGCTGTATCAATGATAATAAGATTATATCCATTTTTAATGGCATATTTAATAGCTGATTTTGCAATATTTTCAGGAGACATATTTTTTTGAGAATAAGTTTCAACACCTATGCTCTGACCTAATATTTTTAACTGTTCTATTGCAGCAGGTCTATATATATCGCATGCAACAAGTAAAGGTCTTCTCGATTCTTTATAAAAATTTGCAAGTTTTGCTGCTATTGTAGTTTTACCAGATCCCTGAAGTCCTGCAAGTAATAAAACAGAAACCTCTTGAGGGGACTTTAACTTCAAATCTTTGTAATCATCTCCTAATAATTTCTTCAACTCTTCATAAACTATACTTATAAATTTTTCTCTAACTGTTAGACTTTTAATTACTTTTTCACCTAATGCTTTCACTTTTACTTTATTTAAAAATTCATCTACTACATACAAGTTAACATCAGCTTCAACAAGAACACTTCTTAATTCTTCTATTGCTTCTTTAATATTTGATTCTGTTATTACCTTTTTCCCTAATAATGAATTAAAAATATTTGAAATACCTTTTGAAAGTGATTCTAACATATTAAAACCTCTACTTTATAAAAATAAAATTATTTTCATATTTTTTATTGCTTTTATTATTAATTAAAGAAATTTTATTTAGCTATCACATTTAAAATTATTTATTTAACTTATTTTTTTCAATCACATTAATTAATCCTAAAACAATATTATAATTTACAAAATTTTTATCAATCTGCTTTAAAAAATAATAACTATTTTTAAAATCTGGTGGGTTTTTATAAAAATAAGAGTACCCAAGAATATAAAAAAAATAATTTTTAAACCTACTATTTGAAATAACATTTAAATAATCCTTACTAAATTCAACTATTTTTTGAAACTCGTTTTTAATAAAATAAACTCTTAATATTATAATTAAAAATTTATCAAGATCTTCTTCATCAAAATTATTATTATAGATAAAATTTAATGCTTCCTCAAAGTTTGATAGAGATACAAATTCATTTTGAGCTAAAATATGAATCTTTGCAAGCATATATGATGAATAAAAAAATATTTTCCCTTCAAAATATTGAATATTCTGTAATTTAATAGATTGTTCATAACTTATATTTTTTTCAATCTTTTTAAAATCCTTTTCTAGCTTTTTATAAGAATAAATCTTATCTTTAAAATTATTAAAATAATCTTTTAGCAAAGTAAAATAAGAGGAACTTAAGGAGAAGTTCCCAGTCAAATAATAATAAATACCAAGATAAAATAAATAAGAAATATTTAAATTTTCAATATCTAAAGAGGTGTTTAAATTATTTATTTCTGAATCTTTTAGAGATAAAAATATATTATTATTAAAAAAATAAAAAATTCTATTTGTAAAATAGTTTTTAAAATATTGCGAATTTTCAGAAATAGGACCTAGATTCACTTCTTTATTTATATTTATAGAATCCAAAAGTTTAAAATTTAGACTATATTTTATAACAATATTTAAATCCCTTACATTGAATATTATATTTGAATTGCCATATTTCTTTATTTTAATTACAAATATAGTAGAATCATATGAATCAATAACCTTTTTTATTTCAAAATAATTTGAATCCAAAACATCAACAGTTGCATTTAAATAATTAATAAAGATAAAAAACTCTTCATTTTCATTTTTATAAAATTCAACATTTATATCATAATTTATAAAATTAGATTTATTTTGGGCAAGAAGATTAAAAGGCAAAAATATAAATAATACTTCTAGAACAATAATTATAAATGTTTTGTAATTCATAAAAATTAATTATTTTATAATAAAAAAACTTATTCACTTAATAAAAAAATAAGAGTTTTTCTAATTAAATAATCTGGAAAGTAATAAAAATTTATATTATTTCCAAAATCTGTAAAGGTAAAAGCATTTTTTATTTTTTCTTTTTCGAGAGTATATTTTGTTTCTATATTAAACTTTTCAATCAAATATTCTTTGCTATAATCAATAAAAACTATTGGTTCTGAAAGTATAATTTTTTCAACTCTCTTACTTTCTTTTACTTTTAAAGCTTTATTTTTAATACTTTTTGCAATTAAAAAGTTTATAAGAAATGTAATAAAAAAAATAGAAACAAATAAAATGATTAATATACCATAATATTTTCTTAAAAGTTCTAGAAATTCTTGAAATATACTTTTTTCTTTTTTTTCATCCATAAAAAATCTACTTTATTTTTTCTAGTTTAGCTGAAACTACCTTTGAAACACCACTTTCTTCCATTGTTATTCCATACAATATATCAGCAATTTCAAGAGTTATTTTATTATGAGATATAATAATAAATTGGGTATCTTTAGAAAATTCAATTAAAAGTTTTTTAAACCTTTCTACATTTATTTCATCTAAAGCTGCATCAACTTCATCCATAATACAAAATGGAGAAGGTCTATATAAAAACAAAGCAAATAAAAGAGAGATAGCACTCATAGTTTTTTCACCCCCTGATAATAAATTTAAATAATTAACTTTTTTACCAGGTGGTTGAATTTTTATGTCGACTCCTGTCTCAAGAATGTTTTCAGGATTGGTTAAAATCAATGAAGCTTCCCCACCTCCAAAAACATTTTTAAAAATCATTTTAAAATTTTTATTTACTTCATCAAAAGTTTTTAAAAAAGTCTTTGAAAGCTCATCATTCAACTTAGAGATAACTTTTTGAATATCTTCTATCGACTTAAGAATATCATTTTTCTGCTCTGTCAAAAAATCATATCTTTTTTTTACCTCTTCATACTCATCTATAGCTAAAAGATTAACTTCTCCAATTTCTTCAAGTTTTATTTGTGCATCTTTAATATTTTTTCTTAAAGTAGCTTCACTTTCAATCGAGAAATCCTCATAATTTAATATAGAAATATCCTCCCTGTAATTTTCAAAAAAAATTGTCCTTAAAGTTTCCAGTTGTGTTTCAAGTTTTGCTTTTGAAGATACAAAACTATTAATAGTGTCATTAAATTTTCTCTTTTCTTCAAAAAGTTCATTAAATTGTTTTTGAAGAAATAATAACTCATTAGATAATTTGTCTATTTCAGTTTCCATTTGTTTTATATTTTTATCAATAGAATTTTTTTCTTCAAGGAGTTTTTCTCTATTTTTAATTGTTTGTAAAACTTTCTCTTTTGACTCCTGTAATTTGTTATTCAAATTTGATATTTCAGAATTAGTATTTTCTATTTGATAATTTATTTCAATTATCTCTTTTTTATACTTTTCCCTCTGGTTTCTAATATTCTTTACTCTTTCCATAATAGTAGAAAGTTTAATTTGAATATTTGATTTTTCTATAAGAAACATCTCTTTTAACTTAGTTATATTCTTCAACTCTTCATCATAATTTTTAATATTTTTTTTAATACCTTCATGTTTTTTATTTAAATCATTTAAAATTTCTATTATTTCCTCTCTTTTTTTAAAAGAACTACTATCTGAAAATAAAAGATTTTCACCTTCATTAAACAAATAATAATGATTATCTAATGTATTAAAAAGTTCTTCAAGAGAAATATAGATATTATTTAATTCTTCTATTGTTTTTGTTATTAGATCTCCAGATATATTTTTATTTAAATTTTTGATATCTTGAAAAAATTGTAATTTGTTCTTTAACTTAATTTTTATTAAGTTTAATTTATCAAATTCATTTTTAAAAAAATTTTTTTCATTTTTAAAGTTCAATTCCAATTTATAAATAATTTTATTTATATCTTCTACTTGCTGAGTTACAATATCTCTCTCTTTTTTTGAGTATTCATTAATCTGATTTTCTATACTTTTTTCTTCTTCTTTTAATTTCTCCATTTCACTTGTTTTTGCACTAATTTCTGAATTTATATCACTTATTTTTAATTCATACTCATCAAGCCTCAATTTTAAACTTTCTATATTTCCTTCTTCATCCTCTATATCCATTAAAATCAATTCTTCAAGCTCTGTTTTTTTACTTTGATAAATTTTTAAGTTATTAATTTTATTGTTTAACTGATTTTGCAAATCATCAATTATACTTCTATAAAAACCAATCGTGTTTTCTGCAGTCGTAATTTCTCCATCGATTTTAATAACCAATTCTCTTTGAGAAATTATCTTTTTACCAATGTTTTCTATTTGATCTTTTTTTTCTTTAGAGATAGCTTCAAGATATTCTATTTTTTCTTTTAATTCATTATTTTTCTTTTCAAAATTATTATACTCATCTTCAAGATCTTTAAGCTCTCTCAAAGTCGTAAAATATTTTTTTATAAACAATTTTTTTTCAGAATCACTTAATATATTTTTATACTCTTTAAATTTTTTTGCTTTTTCAGCTTGGGTATACAATCTGTCAAGTTCATTTTTTATTTCATTTAATAAAAGATCAATTTGCACTAAGTTTTCATTTGTTTTTTTTAATTTATTTATAGCTTCATCCCTTTCTTGTCTATTTTTTTTAATATTCGCAGCTTCTTCAATAATAGCCCTTTTCTCCTCAGGTTTAGATGAAATTATGGTTTCTACATTTCCTTGAGCTATTATAGAATAATCAGATGAAGTTATCCCATTTTGAAGATAAAATTTTTCCAACTCTTTAATAGTTACCTGCCTGTTGTTAATATATACTTCAAACTCGCCTGATTGATATAACCTTTTTTTAATTTTATATTCTTCTAATTCAATTCCACTATCATTTGAAAATATTAATTCTACTTCAGCAAATCCAGCTTGACTCCTTGTATCACTACCTTTAAAAATTAAGTCCTGTTTTTCTCTAGCTCTTAAAATTTTTAAACCACTTTTTTGAAACATCCATAATATCGCATCTACAATATTACTCTTGCCACAACCATTTGGACCTACTAAAGCTATAATTTGTTTATCAAAAAGCAAAGAAACTTTATCAGCAAATGACTTAAAACCATAAATGTTAATTTTAGATAACTTCATTTAAATTTCCTGGCTAGAATTATTAATTTTTTCAATATTTTATTAACTAATAAATTTTTTCTATAATATCTTCAAAACTTAAATCTGTAAAACTTATAGATTGTATACCAAATGATATAACAAACTTAAAATAATAACTATTTTTTAATGAATCATAAAAATAATTACCACTTAAATTTAAATATCCAAAAAAATCATGAAAATCTCTTTTAATTCCAATTGAAATATAATTTAATTTAAAATAAGAAATAATTCTATCATTAATATTAAAAAAATTAAATGATCTAAATAAATCAATCATCAGATCAATTAAATTATTATAAGTATAAAATTTTTCATTAGAAGAGTTTATTGAAACATTCATATTAAATTTATCTTGAAAATTAACATTTAATACAAAAAGATTTGTAAATTTTGTATCTAGTTTGTCAATTAAATTTTGATAAAATCCTACTGTATTAGAAATATTTACTTTTAAATTATAAAAATTAAAATTATATAAATTTATTCTTAATAAATAATTATTATAAATAAAAAGATTATAAAAAATTGAATATTCTCCATTATAAGAAAGATTAATCAATCTAGATGGATTAAAAATCAAACTATATTTTATATTAGACACCCTTTTTAAATTAAAGGAAAATAAATTTTTTGTTTCACTATCATATAAATTTATAAAATTTGAAATATTTATAATAATTAAATTATACAATAAATTTATATTTAAAGAATTATTAATTATTGAACTTTTCCATCCATTTTGATCTTCAATATAAAACATTTTTATATAGTTAGTAGTATAACTTGAGTTTAATTTAATAAAATCTAAATTTATTAAAAAATTAGATGATAAATTAAAATTATAATAACTATTTTTACTATTTATAGTGTTTGTTTTAAAATCAATCGAATCATTTAAACTTAAAGAATTTAAAATCGTTAAATTAATATTAAATAATTTTAGAATATCTAATTTAAAGTTAAATGGGATATTTAAACTAGTCTGCTTGTAACCAGATATCTTTTCTTCATTGGAATTATAAATTTCACTATATGAAGTTACCCCAGAAATATTCGTTGAAAAATAAAAAAAGCTGAGATTAAAATTTATTAGATTCATATTTATATTAAAATTATATAAATTAAAAAAATATTTAAAATATTTAAGGTATCCTGGAGTATAAATATATAATGGATCTTTAATATAAGAAGATAAACCCAATTTTCCTGAATAAGAAACATTAATAAATCTGGTATTTAATAAAATATTTAAAGATTCTTCAAAGTTTGAAGTATAAGAAGGAAAAATAGAAGGGTAATATGTTCTTGCAAAATCTCCTATTTCAAATTTTAGCTTTCTTGTTCTTGTTAAAAAATCATAAGAAAAATATGGGTCTCCATAGTATTCAATATTCATATTTATATTTAGAATATTAAATATAGGATATGACAAATTTATCTTTCCTCCATATCTAAATATTCTTAATGGTTTGTCAATATTTAATAAATTATTATATGGAGTCCACAAATCATATTCAGAGTTATAAAAAAGATATTGGGAATATGCAATTCCAAACAAAACTTTTATATTATTTGTATTATAGTAAAATCCACTAAAGATCCCCAATTTTTCATAAATATCTAGAAAAAAACTAAGATCATTCTCAACAATATAAGTATTATAAAAGGTAAACCCCTCTCTTTTTTGATAGACGAAACCAAATTCTCCTGGGTAACCTATTCCAAAATCGAAATTTATGAAAATAGGTAACCAAAAAATAGGTGAAGAACCAACGTAAACTTTGTTATCAAAACTTAAAATAAGATTTTCTGAATAGAAAAAATTACTGCTTAATATATAATAGTGCATATTGATATTGTTGCATGTAGAAATTTTCAAATTTTCCCCACTAAAAGTTTTTCCAACTAGTTTATTTACGACCTCCCCTATTATCCATATATTGTCTAACTTCCCTCTAACATTGTAAAAAAAACCAGTTAAAGTTTTTAAATTAAAAAAAACTCTTGAAGCGTAATATATTGATTTATCATCTATAAAAACTACGTTTCCTTCTGCTATTAATTGCTGATTTTTTAAATCAAAAGTTAATTTATCTGCTGAAATTACTTTATTCTCAAAATATATATAAATATTGCCTAGCAATTTTACAATTGTAATATTTTCTTTTTCATGGTTTTCTGTAAAAAGATAATCAGCTTTTTTAATAATTAATAAATATTTTTCCTCAATGAAAATAGATTCTATTTCAAGGTTAAATACTTTAAATAAATCTAACCTTAAAGATTTTATGTCTTTAGATATATCTAGCCCGTACATTTTAGCAATGCTTAAAATGTCTTCAGCATCACTATATAATATAAAAGCAATCAATTGTTGTTCAGTAAAATAATTGAGAATTGAAGTTGCTTCTTGAGCATATAAAAAAGATGAAAATAAAATAAAACACAAAAAAAAATCAATAATAAAAAAAGTAATGATTTGAATAGTAATTAAAATTTTTTTATTTTTTAATTTTAACATACTAATTTTTAATTAAAACTATAATTAAAGCTATTAAAGAAACTATTAAAGAAAGAGTTGATAAATAAAATGGAATATTGTTATTTTCTAATTTACTTACTCTTTTATCAAGTTCAGCTAACTTTTCTTTAATTGTCTCAATTTCTAGTCTAAATTCTTGAATCAATTCTTTAATTAACTTTGCATCCTCTTCTGTTATCATAGATCTCATCATAATAGTATTAATTATCTCATTTATTTCATCCATACTATTTGGTTTAGAAGTTGTTTTAATATCATAATTATTTTTTATCCATATGATTAAATTATATATAATCAATGCCATTTCATACCTTGTAATATTCCTATCTCCTTTGAAAGTACCATCTTTATATCCTTGAACAATATTTAATGAAAAAAGATATACTAAAGCTTGATAAGCCCAATGATCAGGAGGCACATCAGAAAAGAAACTTAGAGATGAACCTGAACTCTGACTAGTTTGATTTGTAGAACTTTGACTTGATTGTGCAAAAGAAGATATAGAAAAAAATAAAATAAAAACAATAACAAATATAATATAATAAAAAAGATTTATCTTAACTTCATTAAATATTATCTTGTTACTCATAAAAATACCTCTTTACATTTTTGTATATTTCTTTGTTAAATTTATTTATTTAATTATCTCTATTTTTTATTATCTAATTAATTTAATCATAAAATAATATTTTTTGTATAATTTTTATTGACTTTATTAAAAAATAAATAACAATATAATTATGAAATTTTTACAAGGAGTATTTAATGAAAAAAAATCTTTTTTATTGTATTTTTTTTATTTTATTTCTATTAATTTCATCTTCTTTTGTAGCTTTAGCTCAAACTAACACAGAAAAATTTTTTGACTCCTATTACCAAAATGGACAAATGAGTATTTATGCCTCTGTAGGATGGTGGTGGGGACTAACTTTTTCTGGAGAAATTGAAATTATTTTAGGAGAATGGAATATTGCTGATTTTATGCCAATTGATTTTGGAATCTCAGGAAAAACTATTTTTGAAACTTGGAGTTGGTTTGGTTATTCTGAAACATATATAGGCTTAGCTCCACTTTTTATGATGCATACTGGAATAGCAGATATTGGAATTGACTATTACATTGGCCTTGGAGTAGGATTTGCTATATATAAAAGCTCTGATAACTATTATTATTTTTCTACCAGAAAACCATTTGAAATTGGCATTGCTACAACAAGTGGTGTTATTTATTATTTATCTAAAAATTTTGGATTAATATTAGAGTACTCTTATATTGGATGGGTTTCAATATGGGGTATTGGAATACAACTAAAATTATAAAACAAAAATTAAAAAAAGGATTACTAAAGTAATCCTTTTTTTATAGTATTTATTTTATTAAAAACTAAGAACTTTTATTATTGAAAATCTAAATAATAATAGTTTAAGATTAGAATGATTAGAAATAGGTAAATTAAAAGGAGTTTTTTATATAATAAGAGGTGTAGGATTTAGTGCATTTTAAAAATTCATCATAGTAGCCTTGATAAATAATTTCTCCTCCATTTTCCCCACCTTCAGGACCAAGATCAATAATATAATCAGCATTTTTTATAACATCTAGGTTATGCTCTATAACAACTACAGTGTTTCCCTTATCAACAAGTCTATGTAAAACTTTTATCAATTTATCAATATCTTCAAAATGAAGCCCTGTAGTCGGCTCATCTAAAAAGTAAATTGTATTACCTTTTATAACTCTAGATAATTCTTTTGATAATTTTATTCTTTGAGCTTCTCCTCCAGAAAGAGTTGGTGCAGATTGTCCTAATTTTAAATATCCTATTCCTACATCTTGCATAATTTTAAGTTTATTTTCTATTGGTGGAATATTTTTAAAAAATTCGTAAGCTTCATCAATACTCATTTCTAGAACTTCATAAATATTTTTTCCTTTATATTTTACCTCAAGTGTTTGAGAATTATATCTTTTTCCCCCACAAACTTCACATGTTACATAAACATCTGCAAGAAATTGCATCTCAATTTTTATTTCTCCATCTCCATAACAGTTTTCACATCTACCACCTTTAACATTAAAAGAAAACCTTCCAGGCTTATAACCTCTAATTTTAGATTCAGGCAATTCTGCAAAAAGGTCCCTTATGAAATTAAATACCCCTGTATATGTTGCAGGATTTGACCGAGGTGTTCTTCCAATTGGTGTTTGATCTATATGAATAACTCTTTCTAAATTTTCAATACCTGTAATTTTATCAAAAAATTCATTTTTATAATTTTTATTTCCATTTATAATACGGGAGATTACATCATATAATAAATCTATTACAAGAGTTGATTTACCTGATCCAGAAACTCCAGTAACACAAATAAAGGTATTAAGAGGAAACTTTACATTAATATTTTTTAAATTATTCATTCTACATCCACTTATTTCAATATATTTCCCATTTCCTTTTCTTTTTATTGTATTAAAATAAACCTTTTTTTCATTTCTTAAATATTTAGCAGTTAAAGAATCACTTTTTAAAAATTCTTCTTTATTTCCTTGAAATACAACATAACCTCCATTAATTCCAGCATAAGGTCCTAAATCAACAATGTAATCAGATTCTAGCATTACTTGCTTATCATGTTCTACAACAATTAAAGTATTTCCTAAATCTTTTAGCTCCTTTAAAGTCTTAATAAGTTTTTCATTATCTCTTTGATGAAGACCAATTGTAGGTTCATCAAGTATATACATAACACCCACAAGTTGTGAACCTATTTGAGTTGCAAGAGTTATTCTCTGAGCTTCACCACCCGATAAAGTATAGGCCATTCTATCAAGAGTAATATAGTCAAGCCCAACATTTATTAAAAATTTTAACCTTGATTTAATTTCTCTTAAGATATCTTTTACTGCTGTCTCAATATTTTCAGGATAAATGATGTTATCAACTATCTCATAAATTTTTTTGACATTATTTTTTGAAAGTTCCATTATATCGTAAAAATTATTTCCTCTATCTTTTATTTTACATGACAAAGCAAAATTATTTAATCTATTGCCATTACATACTGAACATTTTATCTCTTTCATAAAAGAATAATAGTAATCCTTTAATTCATCCGATTTTGTCTCATTAAATCTCCTTCTTAAAATATTTATAATGCCTTCAAAGCTTTTTAAAGATTGAAGTGTATAGTTCTCACCCTCATAAGTTAAATCTATTTTCTTATCACTACCATATAATAGAATATTAAGTTTCTCTTTTTCTAAATCTTTTAAACTAACATCTTGAGAAATATTAAAAAAATTGAATACCTGACTAAAATATTTGCCAGTCCAGGAATCTTCATTTAACTTAAATGGCTTTATAGCCCCATCCTTAATTGATAGATTAAAATCAATTACTTTATCAAGGTCAAAGTCAAGTTTAAAACCTAAACCATGGCATTCTGTGCAAGCCCCATTTGGTGAATTAAATGAAAAAAGAGAAGGTTTTAAATCAGGATAAGATATATCACATTCAGGACAGCTAAATTTTGTAGAATAAAACTTCTTTTCACTTTCTTTATCTATTATAACCTTTCCGGATGCAATTGATAAAGCTTGCTCAATTGATTCAAAAATTGTCTTTCTTTTTTCTTCATCAATTATAACTCTATTAACTACAATATAAATTGAGTGTTTTCTATTTTTATCAAGATTAATTTCATCTTCTAGAGTTTTTAATTCACCATCTACTATTACTCTGTAAAATCCAAGCTTTTTAAAGTTTTCAAAAAGGTTAATAAAAGTTCCTTTTTTATTTTCTATAACTGGAGCCAAAATCTGTATTTTGGAGCCAACTTCATTCTTCATTACCGATTCAACTATCTGATCAATTGTTTGAGTTTTAATCTCTTTGCCACAATTATAACAAAAAACATGAGATATATGAGTATATAACAATCTCAAATAATCATATATTTCAGTTATTGTCCCTACAGTAGACCGTGGATTTCTATTTAAACCTTTTTGCTCTATTGAAATAGCTGGTGATAAACCTTCTATATAGTCAACGGCTGGTTTTTTCATTATTCCTAAAAATTGCCTTGCATAAGAAGACAAGCTTTCAACATATCTTCTTTGACCTTCAGCATATAATGTATCAAATGCCAATGAAGATTTTCCAGAACCAGATACACCAGTAATTACAGTAAATGAATCTCTTGGAATATTTACATTAATATTTTTTAAGTTATGTTCTTTAGCACCTTTTACAATAATCCACTTTCTATTCTCAATATTATTACTACTCATAAACTTTTTTAATTATAAATTGAAATTATAATATATTTTCTTTTATTGTTTTTTTATTATTTTATATTTTATAAAAAAATTATTAGAAATTTTAAATTTTTTATTTTTTTATATAATTAAAAAATTAAAAAATATTACATATTATTTTTTAAAAAATAATTTACAAATTTTAAGGTATTTATTTTCCTGCCTTCAATTATATTATATATATATCTTAAATAAAACATTATTGTTTTTTTAAGCTCTTCTTCATTAAAAGTTGGAAGTGAATATTTAAGCAAATCTATTGTTTGCTTATTTTTTTCATGAGTATTTTCTAACAATATAAAAAAATTTTTTTTATTATCTTTTTTTAAAAAAAAGCTATATAAATTATCTATGTAATTTAAAATTTTTATTGGAATAAAATATGAATAAACAGTCCTATGCTCTTTACACCTAACAAAATAGTTTTTAATATCAAAATATAAACCATCATATAAATTTTTTCTGCAAAAACTACAATTATATTCAAAATTTAAAAAACCTTCTATTATTAAAAAAACTGTTAAAATATAAAAAATATTATTTAGAAAATTCCTATTGTTTTCGAAGTTTAACTCTTCAAGCAAATAAAGGTAATAATATAAAAAATCATAAATTTTGAATTCTACTAATATCCCCTTTTCTAAAACAAATTTTCGAAATAATTCAAAAAAAAGATGAACAACTAAAACTTTTTTTAGTTCTAAGCTTATACTTTTAAATTCTTCAATCTTTTCTAAATAAATTATCCTATAAGATTTTTTATAACTTTTTATAACATAATTAATAATACAAATTTTATCAATACTATTAATATATTTCCTATCTACAAAAAAAGATTCAAAAGAAGAATTTTCGTTCAATACATGAATAAGTTTTCTATCAATATCAAAATTATTTGTATATAATAGTATTCCTCTGGTAAAAGAATAGTTCACACTAACCTTCTCTATTATTATCTTCAAGTATTGAAATTATTATTGACTCTATCTTATATGATCTCATCTTTTCAACTTTAATTTTTAAATTTTTATAAGTAATCTCCTCTCCTTGTATAGGGATTCTACCAATAGTTTCCATAATAAAACCACCAATTGAATCAGAAAGATCTTCTGGAAGATTTATATTTAAAATCTCATTTAAATCATATATTGAAGCCTTTGCTGAAACTCTATAAGTTTTATCATCAATTTTTAAGATAGCATCTTTTTCATTATCATACTCATCTCTTATTTCACCTACTATTTCTTCTAAAATATCTTCCAGACAAACTATACCTGAAAAACCTCCATATTCATCTACTACTAAAGCTATATGCTTTTTTTTATCTTTAAACTCTTTTAAAAGGTCTGAAATTTTTTTTGATTCCGGAACAAATAAAGGCTCTCTTATAATATCTCTTAAATTTATATTTTTTAAATCATGAAAAAAATATTGCAAAAGATCTTTTACATAAACAACACCAATTATATTGTCTATATTTCCATCATATACAGGAATTCTTGAATGTCCACATTGTACAACCAACTCTATAAAATCTTTTATTGGATCATTAATATCAAAAGTAATAACATCTATTCTTGGTTTCATTATCTCATGAACAGAAGTTTCATATAACTCTGCTATTCCTTTGATCATCTTTATCTGATCATTTGTTAATGACTTTAAGAAATCAGGATCTAATATTTCATTTATATAATTATAATTGTTATTAGAATTAATCTGTTTTTTCCTATGAAATATTTTATCAAAAAAGTTATACTTACTCATAATTTTCCCCAATTTTACTTTAAATATATTAACTTTTTTGCTATTTATTAATATTTTAAATCTAATATTTTTATTATCAATATTTTAAGACTTTTGTATTATTCCTTTTTCTATATTTTTTTTCTTATTCATTAATCAATGAAAATATTATACTTTCAGTTTTTGCTTCAATTATTTTATACTGATCTTCTGTTTCATGTTCAAACCCCAATAAATGCAGATATGAATGTACAAGCATATATAAAAACAAGTAATCCTTATCATCATTTTCCATAATAGCTTTATTTAATAAAATCTCTGGACATAATAAAATGTCCCCAATATATTTATACTCTTTATTTTTATATTTAATCTTATTAAAAGATAATGATTTAATTTTATCAGAGGATAGCGGAAAAGATAAAACATCAGTTTCCTTATCAAGACCTCTGAAATTTTTATTATAATTTTTTATTGTATCCTTTGTACAAACAAAAAGATAAAATATTTTTTTTTCAAAATTAAATAAACTCTCAACAAATTTATTAATTTTAAAAAAATTAAAATTTTTTACTAAATAGTTATAAATATATTCATTTTCAAAAATAATAAATTTATTAGGTAATATAATATTTTTACTCTTTCTTGATATTCTATCTTCTTTTGGCATATTTTTCACTTTTTATCTTTTTCTCAAGAATTCTAACATTTTCAGAATCAGGATAGTCAATTCTTTTATGGAACATTGCAAGAATATTTTCTATAAGACTTTTTTCTATCAAATTCAAATCATGAAGTGTAATCGGTGACTCACTTAACTGACCACTTAGAAATCTATCATTAACTATCTCTTTTACCATTTTTTCAACAGAATTATATGTAACATTTGTTAAGGTTCTAGTTGCAGCTTCTACAGAATCTGCCAACATTACTATTACACTCTCTTTTGATGTTGGCTTTGGATAATCATAACAGAAATCTTCTTTCTTTAATTCTTTATTTTTTTGTAGTTCTAAATTATAAAAATAAACCATTAATGTTTTTCCATGATGTTCTTCAATTATGCTTATTATTTCATCAGGCAATTTTAACCTTTTTGCTTCCTCTATACCATATTTTACATGATTTTTAATTATTGTTAAAGCCATAGAAGTATTTAATGGATTTGAAAGCTTATCTTGCATATCATAGATTGTATTTTGGTTTTCTATAAAATATTTAGAATATTTAATTTTACCAATATCATGATATAATCCTCCAACTTTTGCTATATAAGGATTTGCTCCACATGCAATTGCTGCGTTTTGAGCTAAATTTGCAACAATTATAGAATGATGATAAGTTCCTGGGGCTTTAACCAATAGCTCATTAAAAATCTTATGATTTAAATCCGATAATTCTATTAATTTATAAGGAGTTGCATAATTAAATAAAAATTCAATTAAAGGCATTAAACCTAAAAAGAAAATCCCACTTAAAGAAGAATTAATAAAAGAAAATAAAATAAGATTTTTAATATTAAAATTATTGCTTCTATTTAAAAAATTGAGAAATAGGCCAAAAATAGTTGAAAATATTAAAGTATATAAGCTTCTATAAAAAATAGCCTGTTTAACTTTTAAATTATCTTGTTTAAAAATAACAAATATTGAATTTAAAAGAATAGAAAAAATAAAACCTGTAAATTCAAAATCACTAACTAAAAAATATATTAAAGAAAATGATAAATTCAAAGTAATTGCTATTTTAACTGGAAAAATAAAAACAAAAAGAGAATTTATTAAAGCAAAAGGAAAAAGCAAATATTTTTCTATATTTAGACTATATGAAATATATTTTGAAAATAAAATAAAAATAAATAAAAGAGAATAAATAAAAAAAATAAAAAGAATATTTTTTCTTTTTTTAAAAAATTTATGACTTACCTCATTTATTAGAAAATAAGAAATAAAAATAAAAATAAAATAACAAAGTGATAAAAATAAAATATAAGTAATATCTATTTTTTCATGGAATTGATAATAAATTTTTAGCATTTCTAAATCAGAAAGAGTTATTTCTTCTCCTTTTCTTAAGATAACCTTGCCTTTTTTCATAGTTACATATACTGGAGAAAAATTTTTTTTAAAGTTTTCTACATCTTTATAGTATTGAGTTGCATCGAACTTAATGTTTTCTATAAATACCTGTTTTATATCCTTTACAATTAAAGAAGCTTCTTTAAAATTAAAGTTTTGAAAATAATTTAGAAACATCTCAACTAATTTCTTTTCATGATTTTCGGAATATAATATATTTGAAATATTCTCAGTTTTAATTATTGATTGATTTTCAGTAATAATATTAATCTTCAAAAAGCCATCTTTAGATGTTGAAAATTCAGAGAATTTTTTATTAGAAAATCCTGAAGTATAAACTTTTTCAATAAAATATTTAAATTTATTAAAATTCTCTTCTTTTTTTAATAAAAAAAGAAATTTTTTTGTTTCATTCGAAATATTAGGATTCTCTGGGAAAATTTGATATAAAGATTTTTGTTCAATCAATCTATCTCCATTTTTAGATACAAAATTAATAATATCTACCCATTTATTAATTGTTTGATTAACATATTTTGTTTCTACAATATATGAAGGCAGTATATTATTAATGCCTTCATCGTACTTCTTAGATGTTGCTGGTTCATCTATATAGTTTATATCTTTTTTTACAATTATATCACTTTGAGCTATATCTCCGATTCTATAGTTGTATTTAAAAGAATAATCTTTAAAAGTAAAAGAGATTAAGAAAAAAAAGAATAAAATTATAGAAAGCACTAAATATAGAAAAAAACTTGTTCTTAAAAATACCTTAATTCGTTCTATTGTCTTCATAATCTTCAAATATTTTAATTATTTTTTTAATTAAAGGATGTCTTACTACATCTTTCTTATCAAATTTTACCAAAGCAATATCCTCTAAATTTTCAAAAAGCTTAATAACTACAGGTAATCCACTATCAGAGTAACGAGGTAAATCAATTTGGGTAATATCACCAGTTAAAATAACTTTAGAATTAAATCCAAATCTTGTTAAAAACATTTTTAATTGTGAAAAAGTAGCATTTTGAGCCTCATCAAGAATTATAATTGAATTATTTAATGTTCTTCCTCTCATATAAGCTAATGGAATAATTTCAACCTTCTCATTATTTTTTAAATATTCGAATGTTTTAAAGCCTACAATATCATAAATAGCATCATACAATGGTTTAAGATAAGGATTTATTTTTTGTAAAAAATCCCCTGGTAAAAAACCTAGTTTTTCACCAGCCTCAACAACCGGTCTTGTTAATATAATTTTATTAAATTTATTAGAAAGCAATTCTGATAATGCATAACCAACAGCAATATAAGTTTTACCAGTTCCTGCAGGTCCATAAGAAATAATTATCGTTTTTTTCTTTAATTCCTCAAAATATTTTATTTGATTCTCAGTTTTAGGTTCAACCATCTTACCAATTTTTTCAATTAAAAGGGTATTTTGAATTTTATCTGATGGATCAATTAGAATATCTTCTTTCGCTTGATGAATAATAAGATCTATATCATTCAATGAAACCAATTTTTTTTTCTGAGCAAAATCCACTAAATGTTGTAAAACTTTTTTAGCTTGTATTATATTTGTATCTTCACCTTCTATATAAATAACACCGTCACTATAAGATATTGAAACTGAAAATTCTTTTTCTAATTTCCTTATATTTGAATCATGAATACCTAGCACAAAAAGTATATACTCAGGATCAACAAATATAGTTTCTTCCGAATATCCCAAATCAGAAAACCTCTGTAAATAAAAAATTATTTTTAAAAATTTAAACTTTAATAATTAATTGTCAAGTTAATACAATAATAGAATAAAAAACTTATTTTAAAAAAAATTATCTTTTATAAATTTGACTTTAAAAAATATTATTTTAATTTTTCTAAAGTATGAACTTTAATGATTATTTTAATTTTGATGAATCTGTTAATTTTGATTATAACTCATTCTTTGAAAAAATAAATAGTATTAAATCTGAACATATCTTTACCGTTAATGAGATTACATCTATTATTCAAAATATTATTGAAAATTATACTTTTTCTAATATTTTGGTTTCTGGAGAAATATCAAATATTTCTAAATCATCTTCAGGACATATCTATTTTTCGCTTAAAGATGAATCTAAATCTTTATTAAGATGCGTACTTTTTAGACATCATCTAATTAATATCAACTTTAATTTCAAAGATGGTGATAAAGTTATATGCAAAGGTGATATCTCAGTATATAAACCTAATTCAGAATTCAATTTAAAAGTTAAAAACATTAGAAAAGAAGGAATTGGAGAACTTTTTCAAAAATTTGAAGAATTAAAAGAAAAATTAAAAGCAAAAGGACTTTTTGACCAGGCAAATAAAAAACAAATTCCACTTTATCCTTTTAACATTGGAATAATTACTGCAGAAACAGGAGCAGTTGTAAATGATATTGTAAAAACTTTGAAAAGGCGAGCCCCATTTATCAATATTTATATTTTTCCATGTCTTGTACAAGGAGAGGAAGCATCAAAATCAATTATTAATGCAATAAGAAATGCAAACACTTTTTCAGATAAAATTCAAAATCTGGACTTAATAATTATCGCAAGAGGTGGTGGCTCAATTGAAGATTTATGGTGCTTTAACGAAGAACCAGTAGCATATGAAATATTTAATTCAAAAATTCCTACAATCTCTGCTATAGGACATGAAACTGATTTTACTATATCTGATTTTGTAGCAGATTTGAGAGCTTCAACTCCAACTGCAGCTGCAGAAATTATCTCAAATAACTTCATTACAATCAAAGAATTTCTATCTGAAAGTCATTATACTTTAATTAAAGAATTAATAAAACTTATAAATTTAAAAAAATCTAAAATTGATCCAAATAAAAATATATTATTGTTATCAAACTATTTATCAAAAAAAATTGATAAATTTAGTTATGATCTACTTTTTTTTGAAAATAAAATAATAAATTTATTTAATCAAAAACTTATAAATTACAAAAAAAAGGTTGAATATAATCAATCTATTCTTGAAGCTTTATCTCCTGAAAATATTTTAAAAAGAGGTTTTGTTATAATAAAAAAAGATAATAAAATAATAACATCTTCTAAAGAACTTTTAAGTAGAGATAAAATTTTAATAAATTTTTATGATGGGAAAAAAGAAGCAACTATCAATTAAAATAAAAATAAATTTTTATTTAATTTGCTAACAGGAATAATTTTTAATTAAATTATCATTAAAATATTATTATTTTTAATTGCTTTAAAATTAAAATTATTAAAAAAAAATAATATCAAATAACAGAGGTATAAATGAAAAATTTTGAAAAAAAACTTGAAGAACTTGAAACAATTATAAAAAAATTAGAAGATGAAAAAACACCACTTGAAGAATCCTTAAATCTTTACATAAAAGGAGTAACAATAATAAAAGAATTAAACACTATCTTAAATAATATAGAAGGAAAAGTAGAAATTATTAGACGTAAAATGGAATCAGATAATTTTTATATGGAAGACATCACAGAGATTTTCAAAAAAGAAGAATCCAATTTAAAAAGTTCAACAATTAAAACATTAAACAAGAATCAGAGTGAAAAAAACAAGATAGATTTAGATTTAAAAAATGTTGATGAAAATTATAAAACATCAAAAAAAGAAGATATTCAAGAAGATATAGATGATTTAAAAAAAGATCTATTCTAAAATAATATATCTATCCTAATAAAAATTATATTTATTCAATTATACAACTATTTACATAGGTTATGATACTTTCTTTCACTTTTTCTTTTTCAGGTAATTTAAAATAATTATATATATGCTCTTGAGGCTTTTCATTGTAATAAGGCCTATTACAAAACTCACATCCTCTTGTCATTAAAAATTGACCATTTCTGATACTATCAACTTTATTTAAAAAATCAAATAGCTCATACTTATCTCTAAAATAACTATTCTTTTTAAATCCTATTAGATTTCCATACTTTTCAAAATAAAAAAAATCAAGAAATTTTATTAATGAAAATAGATTATTTAAAATAAATTTAGAGTTTTTATCTTTTATTAAAATTAAATCTTCTTTATTAAATCCCTTTTTAATACTTAAAAAATTTTCCTTTTTAAGTATTTCATCTATTATCGCTAATGTTAATTGAATTTTCCTATACCTTTCCAATGGAACACTTTTTTTATTTTCAAATTTTGTTTTTTTAATAGGAGTAAAGTTAAATAAAGCAAAACCTGTATCCAATATTTTTGAAAAAATATAAAAATTCAAAATTTCAAAATCTGTTTCTCCTAGACCACAAATTATATGAGTAGTAATTTTATTATTAAATATTGATCCAATCTCATAAAAAAGCTTTAAATCATCACAAAAATCTCTTCCTTTAATATATTTATAGTTACTATTAGAAACACAATCTATTGCGAACCCAAGTTTAGATAAACCAATATAAAATAATTCCTCTGCTTCCTCTTTTCTACTAATATGAATAGATGCTCCAATAGGAACATTAAATTTCTCAACAAATCTATTTAAAACATTTTTAAATACCTCAAAATAACCATTAAATGAAACAACTTGAAAACAAATTTTTTTTATTTTTTTTTCTAATATAGCCTTTTTTAAAGCTATCTCTACTTGATCAATATTAAAAAGGGGCCACTTAACTCTACTTAAAAATACTTTTTCTGTCTGAGATTCTTTTGCTTGAGCACAAAAAGAACAATTATTTTGACATTTTTCTCCTAACATTAAATAAGCTTGATAAGAAAAAGCATCTGTTTTATAATTTATAAGATTCAATGTCTTTGCAGTAAGATATGACACACCAATTTTAATATTCTCCATAACTAAATACTTTTGTAAAATTAATAGTAATTTTAATTTTAAAAAAATTTTTTAATTAAAAATTAAATAAATTGCTTTGTAAAAATTAAAATAAATAAAAAATATTTTAACTATATATTTAAACATTAAAAGACACAAATGATTACTTAAATCATTTAATCAAAAATAAAATAAAAGTGCAAAAAAAAGATCATAATTCGCTATGAAATGATCAGTCCTACTTTCTGCTTCATAAAATTGAACATAATTTTCAAATACTTTATCTTTAATAAAAGAAAAAGATATGTTAGAAAAAATGTTATTGTTTAATTTATATGTTATACCAATTGATATTTTGTATTTTGGTTGATAAATAATCAAATCATCTGCAAATATATTTGAATCATAAAATGAAAAAATAATAAAAAATTTTGCACAGGAATTAAAAACAGAAGAAAAATATATAAAGAATCCAGCTCCAGGAAATGGAGTACCCATATTATTATAATTTGGAAGATCATCTGGTAATAAAAAACCATCATTATAGTTATAAAGATAAAGATTCCAAAAAGATTTATAAGATGGATTACTTTGATCCGAAATAAAATTATTATAAGTTGGGTCATATGGATTAATTTTATCCTTTGTAAATCCATGTAAAGTCAAATAAGTTTCAAATGCAAAATTAAAACTAAATTTTTTTGAAATATACAAATATTCTAGATAAAAAGAAAATTGATCATTTCTAACTTTAGCAGGAACTGAGCCCCTTTCACCTAAAGAAGTTGCAATTGATAAATAGAAGCCAGATAATTTTAAATTTTCCTCTGTTATAAAATCTAAAAATTTCTTATAACTATAATTTTTTATATATCTTCCAATTAATTCAATAAAAGTTTCATTTTTGAAAAAAAAATTTAGATAAAAATAATGGAGTAATTTATATGTTTCATCTAGATTAAACAAAATAGAATTTAGCAAACGATTTTTTGAAGAAGAATTATCTCTAATGTCTAGATTTTCAAAAATACCACTTCTAATAATTATTTTAGAGAAAAACTGTTTTGAAGAATTTGAATCAAGTCCTTCTTCACCATTTGAAGTTCCTAAATATAAACTAAAAGAAAAATCTCTTTCAATATTATAATTAATTTTTATTAATAAAAAAATATCAAATAAATGAGCGGAATTTGAATAATACAAAGGTAAAATTCTATCACCTAAAAAAAAAGCAAAGTAAGGATGTGCATTACTAAAATTAAAATAAGGAAGATTATAGTTAGGTAAAGGATATGCAGGTGTTCTATATATGACAGGAGGATTGTAATTTTCAAAATGGTAATTTAATATAAGATTTTGAAGATAGCATGCAATAAAATAAAAATTTCTATTTACTTCAGTTTCAAAATAAATTTCCCTAATTCTTATTAAATCAGGATTAAATTGATTAAAAAATCTTGATTTATTTGATGACAAAATATTAAAATCAAAATTTATTTCAAAAAAAGAAAGTAGGTTAATTCTATCATTAAAATTTAATTTTTGCGAATATAATAATAAAGGGGAAAATACAATATTAAAAGTATCTTCATTTCCAGTAATCTCAACCATCTCACATGTCCTATAAAAAGAAACAATACTAAAAAGAAAAAGAAAGTTTTGATAATTATTTGACAAAAAGTTTGTATAACTTAATTTAGAGAAATAATTAATATAAAATTCATTTGAAAAAATATCAATTGTGGTTGATATAAGTGTAAAAATTATAATTAAAAGGATAAAAAAAAATTTATTTTTACCTTTTATCAAAAAAACCCCTCATATCAAGTGTCGAAAAATTTTTAAGAGGCAAAGAAACTGGTTTTTTGGTTTTTGATGACTTATATATTGCAAGAATTATTTCAAGGGCTTTTTTTCCTGCTTCACCATCAATTAATAACTTTTCATTATTAACTATAGCATTATAAAAATTTCTATATAAAGGAGTATGACCATAACCATAAACAGCTTGAAAATCATTATCTTCTAGATTATATCCTTCATTAACTACTTTTTCTTCAGTATCACCATACTTATCAGAATCTTTAAATCTCCATATTTCTATCTTATTTACAGCAAGCCCACCTATCTTAACAGTCCCACTTTCTCCAGATATAAATAGAGTTTCTTCTAGATTTTTAGGATAAATATTTGCTGTACCTTCTATTATACCAATAGCTCCATTTCTAAATTTTATTATTGCTGACCCAAAATCTTCAGCTTCAATATTTTTTAAATATCTTTCTGTAGCCCCATATACTTCACAGGCATCTTCTCCAAGCATCCATTGTAATAAATCTATATTATGAGTACATTGATTCATAAGTGTACCTCCATCAAGAGACCATGTCCCTCTCCATGGTGCTTGCTTATAATAATCCATATTTCTTGTCCATCTAACACTAGCAACACCATAAAGTAGTTTTCCAAACCTTTTATTTTCAATAGCTTTTCTCAATAGTTGAATTGGTTTATTGAATCTATTTTGAAAAGAAACACATAGCAATCTTTTATATTTATAAGAGACTTCTATCATTCTATCAGCATCTTTAATAGATAATGCCATAGGCTTTTCACAAATCACATGAACTCCTGAAGATAAAACATTTATAGTTATCTCAGGATGATAACCTGATTCTGTAGAAACAATTGCAAAATCAGGTTTTAACTCTTTAATCATATCTTTATAATATTTATAAGTTTTTACTTCAATGTTTACATTATTTCCTGAATTCTTAATTTTCTCATAGTATTCTTTTTTTATCTCAATAGCTCTTTCTTCTAAAATATCACAACATCCTATTAGTACCATTTTAGGGAAATTGGCAATAAAAGCATCAACATGTTTATGAGATATTCTACCACAACCAATTATTACACCCTTTAAATCCATGAATTTTATCCTTTTTAATTTTATTTTTGATTTTCATATTTAAAAAATTTACACACATATAAAAAAAATCTTAATTTATTTACAAAATACTTTTAATCCATTTATAAATATCTTCATATACTTCACTTTTATTAATTTCATTAATCATCTCATGTCTACCATCTTTATAAAACTTATATTCAATGTTTTTTATGCCATATTTTTGATATATCTTAATTAAATTTAATACACTTTTTGTATTTTCACCAACTGGATCTTTTTCTCCTGAAAAAATATAAATCTTAATATCTTTATTAATTTTTTTTAAATTACAATCTTTAAAATTTGATTTTATCCCTTTTAACAAATCATTAAAAAATAAAGTTGTACAAACAAAACCACAATAAGGATCATCAATATATTTTTTAACTTCTAATTCATCTCTAGAAAGCCAATCAAATTTTGTTTTATTTGGCTTAAAAGCATTATTATACTTTCCAAAAGATAACTTATCCATAATATAATTTCTTCTTTTAGAAGCACCGAAAAATTTAAAAATTTCAGTAATAATAATTCCTAAACTCCCAAGAATTCCAGGATCTCCAGATGTGCCAGAAAGAATTACATAACTAACAGAATCTGGATATCTTTGAATAAAGGTTTGAGCTAAAAAAGATCCCATACTATGCCCAAATAAAATTATTTTAGAATTTTTATGAGTATCTTTAATTTTGTCATTAATAATTTTTAAATCATCAACTACTTTAAGCCAACCATCTTTATCTGAAAAATACCCACATTTTTCTGGAGAAGCAGCAGTTTTTCCATGCCCTCTATGATCATTTGCCCAAACTTCAATATTTTTAGAAACCAAAAAATTTGCTAAAGGTTCATATCTTAATGCATGTTCAGCCATACCATGAGCAATTTGAACAATAGCATCTGGTTTTTTATTTTCAGGGTTACACCATCTATAACAATAAATTGGAACTTTATCTAAACCATTAATTGTAAACTCAATTCTTTCAAAATTAATACCCATAAAACCCCCTTTTTAAATTTTATAACGATATTTTTATCAAAAAAATCATTTAAACCTAATAACCTGGACAAACCTTAGATGGATCTTCAAAAAGCTTGAAACTTAAGTAATGTTTATCAAAATATTTTTTAAATTCGGCAGCAAGCTTAAATGCTTGTTTTTTATAAGCTTCATTATCTAACCATGTATTAGATGGTAACAAAAGTTTTTTATCTTCTATTCCCTCAACATCAATAACAACATCAAGCTTAAAGATAGAATCATAAATAGTTTTAGCATCATCAATTTTCCCAGATAAAATACTCTCTATTATTTTTCTTGTAAAGTTTATGTCAAACCTTTTACCAACTCCAAACTGACCACCATACCAACCAGTATTAACAAGATAAACTTTAGAATTATATTTTTTAACCTTTTCTATAAATAAATTTAAATAATAATGAGGTTTAGCTGGCATAAATGGTGCCCCAAAAAATCTTGAAAAAGTAGCTTGGGGTTCAACAATACCAGTTTCTGTTCCTGCAAGTTTTGATGTATATCCCATCAAAAACCAAAATTTTAAATTTTCTTCATTTAATCTTGAAACAGGTGGTAAAACTCCATTAGCATCAGCTGTTAAAAAAATAATGTATGATGGATGATATCCTTTAGCTTCTTCCTTAACATTTTTTAAAAAGCTTAAGGGATATGATCCTCTACTATTTTCAGTTAATCTAGAATCAAAAAGATCAAATGATCCATCTGGGAATATCATAATATTTTCAACTATAGCTCCATTTTCAAGAGGTTCTCTCGCCGAAAAGCAAGCATTATAAATATCTGGTTCTTTTTCTTTATTTAAATTTATTAATTTTGCATAACAACCATTTTCAAAATTAGCAATTCCATTATCAGACCATCCATGTTCATCATCACCTATTAAAAGTCTTTCAGGAGAAGTAGATAGTGTTGTCTTACCTGTACCAGATAAACCAAGAAACAAAGCTACATCTCCATTTTTACCTTCATTTGCCGAACAATGTAAAGGTAAAATCCCTTCAAAAATAGTATAATAATTCATAATGGTAAACATTAATTTTTTCATTGAACCCATATAAGATGAACCGATTATAAGACCACAATGTCTTTCATAATCAATACCAATGAATATTTTTGAGATTTTTCCATCTTTGCCCTCTTTTAATAAACCTCTATATTTTTCAGGATCAATATAGTCATTTGGAACAACAATAAGGTAAAAATCTTTGTCATTAAATACAGATAAAGACAAATTCTGATTTTTTCTGAACATATTATCTATAAAAACAAGATAAAGTGGATTATCTGTAAGTACCCTAACTTTCATAGTATATGAATCATCAGCTCCAATAAATCTGTCCAATAAATATAATTTATTTTTATTGTTTAATATCTTAATAGCATCATCAAGCAACATATCAAAAGTTTTTTCATCAATTGGATTATTATAATTAGAAAGCCAATCAATTTTATCAATATTTTCATCTCTTTTTACTGTATAGGTGTCTTGGGGTCTTCTTCCAGTTGAATGCTCTGGTGTAATTGTAGAAAGCGTACCACAATTTAACAAAAAACATCTTTTTGTTTGTATAGATTCATGAATTAAAAATCTTCGGGAAGGATTTTCAATAATATTATTTTTAAATTTAAGAAATTTTTTAATTCTTTCCATAAGATACCCTTATAAAATTAAATAATACAAAATTAATATTTAATATTAAATTTTAAAGTCAACAAAAAAGTAAATTAATTTGAATTTCTTATACTTAAATTTCTCAATTATAAAAATTTTATAAATATTAAATTTTTATTTTTTAAATCCTTGGAATGTTATTAAAATTAACATTTTTTATATCTTTATGATTAATTTTTTTTATTTTTTTTAATAAGTAATGGATAGCCTTATCAAGTTGTGAGTCTCTACCCTTTTGCCAATCTTCCGGAATTAATTCAACCTCATAATCTGGCTCAACTCCAAAATTTTCTATTTTAGCTCCTATATCTTTAAACCAAAATATATATTCTGGTTGAGTTGTATAAGCCCCATCAATCATTCCTCCTTTATAGCTCACCCCAATTATACCACCCCAAGTCCTTGTTCCGAGAATTTTACCAAGTTTCATAAATTTAACTGCATAAACAAATATATCACCATCAGAACCAGTATATTCATTCGCCAAAAATATCATGGGTCCTTTAGGAGATTCTTTAGGGTAAGTTTCTGGTTTACTTACCCATCTAGTAAAATCATAACCTATAATTTTTCGTGACAATTTTTCAACTATAAGTTCTGAAACAAATCCTCCTTTATTGTATCTAATATCTATAATTAAACCTATATAATTTATCTCCTTTAAAAAATATTTATGAAACTCAGAATACCCAAAATATTCCATATCAGGTATATGTATATATCCTATTTTACCACCACTTTTTTTATGAACATAATCCCTATTATTATCAACCCAATGTCTATATCTCAAATATTTTTCAGATGGAACTGTTTTAATATAAATATGAAATGTTTTAATCATTTTATTTTTAAAAATCAAAATATCGTTTTTTTCATTATTATTTCTAATTTTTTTAGTATCTTTTTTTAATTCTATAGTTCTTCCAATTACTATATCAACAAAATCATTTGGTTTATTTTTAAGAAGCTTATTTATAGGATTTTTTAAATCTACTTTGTTTCCATCTATACTGATTATATAATCGCCTTCTTTAACATTTATACCAGGAGTTAAAAATGGTGATCTATTTACTTCTATCCAAGGATCTCCTGGATAAATTTTTAATATTTTAAAAAAATTAAGTTTTTTATCAAATTCAACATCTATTCCTAAAAATCCAATATTATAAAAGGGGGCTTTTCTTTTGTCCCCTCCATATTCATAACAATGAGAAGTTCCAAGTTCTCCTTGCATTTCTTTTATTAAATCAGATAATTCTGTTCTTGTAGAAACTTTTGGTAAAATTTTATAATATTTATTAAAAACTTCTATCCAATCTTCTTTAATAAAGTTCTCATTCCAAAAATAATCTCTCTGCAACCTCCATGCTTCTTTAAACATTTGTTCCCATTCACCTTCAGGTTCAACATATATTTTAATTCTTTTAATATCGATATAACCATCTTTAGGGTTAAAACTGTAATTATCAGTAGGTTTTTCTGAAGAATCAATTATTCTAAAATCATACTCTGAAGTAAGTAAAAATAGTTTTTTCCCATTATCAATAAGTTTAAAATCAACAACACCTTCATAAAATATTTCAATTTCCTTAGTTTTCAAGTTATAAGTATATAAATAACCAAAATCACTATTTTTTAAATTACTTTCAAATTCTCCTTTTAATGGAAATAATAAGAAAAAAAATTTTTCATAATTAGCTTCAATTTTGGTATAAATTCCACCAACAACAGGGAATTCTAGAATTCTTCTCTTTATATTATCAAAATCAATCCTTCGTTGTTCCTTTTCATTTAATTTTTCTTTTTTATTAAGATTATCCACAAATTCAAAGATTATTTTTTCTTTTGTTTTGCTACTTTTTTTTATTTTCATTTCATCAAATAAATCAATAGCATTTAATTCACTTTCATTTTCTTCAAAATCATTTAGAGAAAAAGCGAAAGGATCAGATAATGTTTTATCAAGTAAAATAATATAGGGTTTAAGACCAAATGGAAAACTTATTTCAAATTGTAAATAATCATCAACTGGATCAAAATTTCTTCCTGAAATAAATAGTAAATATTTTCCATCAGGTGAAAAGTAAGGTGCAAAATCAAATCCAAGACCATCTGTAATTTCATATCTTCGATCATTTTGGATGTCATAAATTTTTATTATACTTTTATTAAATGAAATAGGAAAAGAATAAGCGATATAATTTGAATCAAAAGAAAATGAAAATGAATCTATTACCCCATAACTAGATTTATCTATAAACTTATATGTTTCATTTTCAATATCTATAAAATACAATTCATTTCTATGGTTTGAAATACAAATATAGTTTTTTATTTTAGAACTCTCAATTTCTATAATATTCCCAAAATCCCATTGTTTAAATATTTTTCTTTTTGTTTTTAATTCAGATGATAAAATCTTACTTATAGCTAACCTAACATCATTTAATTCATCTGTAACAAAACAGATAGTTTCATTATCTGATAAAAAAACAGGCAAACTATCTCTTATATTATTTTTATTAGTAATTATATCTACTGGTCCATACCAATTATACATACCAGCTATTTTACCTCTTATATTTAAAGCAATTTTTTTCCCATCATTAGAAACAGTGTAGCCTTGAATATAATTTTCTATATCAATATATTTTCCTCTTTTTTGTGGCTTTGAAGAAAAATAATTTATATTTACTAAATCATATTTCTCAGTTAATAAATCAAATTTATATATATTACCACCACATTGATATACTATTATTTTCTCATCATAATTAAGCGAAGGATTTCTAACATAAAAATCACTATGATTTGTTAATTTTTTAATTTTCTTTAAATCAAGATCAGATTTATAAAGATTCCCAATTCCTTCAAAATCAGAAATGAAAATAATAAATTCTTCATAAAATATAGGGTTTGAAATATTACCTTTTTCAAATTTTAATAATTTAAATTTTTTTGATCCATCTTTTTTAATCCATAGTTTACCAGCACTACCCCCTCTATATCGTTTCCATTGAGTCATATCTTCTGTATATGGCTGCAATATTATGTTATTTAAATCAAAATTATTGTTCTTAAAAGAAACAAACCTTGCACAACCAACATTAATTTTTATTATTTCTCCACTTTCAATATCTATAGAATATAGGAAAAATATTTCATTAAATGGATTATTGTAATTTGATGTAAATAATATCTTATTATCATTATCAAAAAACATAATAGGAAAAATATTTGAACCTAGATATGTTAATCTATATATTTGTCCATTTTTTAAATTAAGTAAGAAAAGTTCTTCATCTCCTTCTTCATTACCACTAAAAACAATTAGCTCTCCATTAGAAGATATTACTGGATTTTTAATTTCTCCTTTTGTACTTGTTAATTTAATTGATCTTTCAATATTAAAATCATATTGCCATAAGTTTTCTTCAGATATAAAATATATAGAATTATTCTTATAAATAGGGTATTGAAAATAGCCATTGTTTTTCATAAAAGAATTTTAACACATTTAAAATAAAAAAAAATAATGTAGAAAATTTTATATATATTTTTATTTGATATTTGAAATGAATATATTAATATATTTTAAAAGAATTGAAAGGTTTGATATGTTGATAGATTATGAAAAAGATACAGTTGGATATCTTGATATAACATTTGGTCCAGTATGGGACTATATTCCATTAACAAGAAATTTTATAGAAAATTTTCTATTAATTAATTTAATTGAGAAAAAAAATATAAGTAAAATTTCTCTTGCAGTTTCAGAACTGCTTGAAAACGCTATTAAATATACAAAAAATGATGTAATTAGACTAAAATTAATAAAAAAAGTTAAAGAAAACATAATTGATATACATGTTTTTAACTATTCAGATAAAAAACACGCAGAAACTTTGAAAGAATATTTAAAAGTTATGTACACAAAAGACCCTTTAGAATTTTATTTAGAAAAAATGAAAAACATTTCTAAAACAAACAAAGAAAACTCAAGCATTGGTCTTGCAAGAATCAATTATGAGGCAAAAGCAAAAATTGATGCAATTTATGATGAAAAAACTTCAATTTTAGAAACTCATGCAAAAATTAATTTAGAATAAATAAGGATATTTTATGCAAAACAACAAAATAACAATTAAAGAACAAAACTATAGTATAGAATTTTCTGATAATATAATTAAGATTTTTGGAGTAGTAGAAATTAAAAATCCAAACGACAACTTCTCATTACATATAAAAAAAATTAATTCATTAATATTAGAAAGAAATTTAAAAGAAATAATTTTCGATTTAACAAACCTCGAATTTATGAATTCATCTGGAATAAAAGTATTAGTGGAATGGATTTTAAGATTAGAAGAATTACCTGATGATCAAAGATTTAAAATATTATTTATATATAATCCCAAGATATTATGGCAAGAATCAACTATAAATACTTTATTATTCTTAAATGAAAAACTTTTAAGTAAAAAATCAATTGATGAAAATAATTTTTAATTATATTTTATTTTTCATATATCTCTTTTATTTTTTGTTTAAGTCTTTTAAAAGCTTCCACAACTTTTGGATCAAATTGAATACCACTCTTATTTATTATATATTCAAAACAATATTCAAAATTAAGTGATTCTTTATAATGTCTTTTTGTAAATAAAGCATCAAAAACATCTGCAACTGCAACAATTCTTGCCTCAAGTGGAATATCATTTTCTTTAATACCATAAGGATATCCATTTCCATTCCAGTATTCATGATGATATAAAGCAATATTTCTTGCCATCTGATCTATTCCAGAAGAAGACAACATTTTAGCACCTATCTCTGTGTGCTTTTTCATAATATTAAATTCTTCTTCAGTATAAGAATCTTCTTTTTGTAATATATTATTTGGAATGCCAACTTTACCAACATCATGTAAAACAGAATACATCTCAATTCTTTGGATAAATTCATTATCTAATTTCATCTCTTTAGCTATTTCAAAGCTTAATTTAGCAACCCTTCTGATATGCAAGCCTGTAATTTGATCATTTTCATAATTAGCCATCTCCAAAGCATTTATTAAAGCTAAATTTATCTCTTTTATCTGTTCGGTTTTCTGATCAACAAGTTCCTTTAAAAGCATTGCTTTATCACTCAACATTTTATTCTTTTCAATAAGCTGCTTTTGTGCTTGATTTAGAGATTCTTCTAACTGATCTGAAATTTTAAGTATAGCTTCATACTCCTTTAAAATCTTCAAATATCTATTTAAAAGTTCTTGGTACTCCTTATAAATATCAAAGTCTACTTGATTTAATGAAAGCTTTTTTAAAATTTCTTTGCAGTGATTTATATATTCATCACAATCTATATTTTCAAACAAACCTTTCCTCTTCAAAGTAATTTATAAAAACACATAAAAAAAATTATTTAATAAAGTCCATCATTTTTATAAGTTTGAATAATTAAAGTATTTTAAAATATCCGTAAGACTTTTTATAAAAAAATACAAATATTTAATTAAATTAGATATTTTCAATTAATATTGCAGTAGCTTGTCCACCACCTATACATAAAGAAGCTATACCATATCTAGAATTTCTTTTTTTCATTTCATAAATTAATGTTGTTGTAATTCTGGCACCTGAGGCTCCAATAGGATGTCCTAAAGCTATTGCCCCACCATTAACATTTACTTTTTCAATTGGAATATCTGGTAATTCTCTAAAAATTGAGATTGATTGTGCTGCAAATGCTTCATTTAATTCCCATAAATCAATATCTAAAACATTTAACTTTGATTTTTGTAATAATTTTCTTATTGCAAAAGCAGGTGCTACTCCCATTATTTCTGGTTCAATAGCTGCAGTGGAATAGTTAGCTATTCTTACAAGTGGTTTCAAATTATATTTTTTACAAGCTTCTTCTGAAGCAATAATTAAATATGAAGCTCCATCATTAATACCAGACGAATTTCCTGCAGTAATTGTTCCATCTTTTTTAAAAACAGGTTTTAAAGAAGCAAGTTTCTCTAAACTTGTTCTTCTTGGATGCTCATCAATTTCAAATATTGTCTCTACTCCTTTTTTATCTATTAGTTTATATGGAACTATTTCTTCCTTAAATTTACCAGTCTCTATAGCTTTTAATGCTTTTTCTTGTGATTCAAAAGCAAATTTATCCTGTTCCTCTCTTGTTATTTTATATTTTTCAACAAGATTTTCTGCAGTTATTCCCATATGATAATTATTAAAAACATCAGTTAATCCATCATAAACCATGTGATCTATAACCTCTGAATTTCCAAGTCTATATCCATATCTTGCATTTTTAAGTATATAAGGAGCCATATCCATATTTTCAGTTCCACCCGCAACAACAACTTCATTATCTCCAGCTATAATTGATTGACATGCAAGAATAATAGATTTCATTCCTGAACCACAAACTTTATTAACAGTAAAACTTGGAATTGAAATTGGAAGCTCGGCTTTTATACTAACCTGTCTTGCAATATTCATACCTAAACCAGCTTGTAAAACTGTTCCACTTATTAATTCATCAATGTTTTCAGGTTTTATTCCTGCTTGATCTATACAAGATTTAACAACAGTTGCTCCAAAATCAGCAGGATGAATATCTTTGAAAAAACCACCAAAAGTTCCTATAGCAGTTCTTTTTGCAGCAACGATATATATATTTTTCATCATAAATGTCTCCTTAATCTATATTTATTATTTTAACATCATCAGCAACTTTTATATCAGCATTTGTGTTTTTAATAACAAAATCTATATCATATGGTTGAAAAACTTCTTTTAGATAGAATTTTTTATCCCTTATTTCAAAAAACCCAAGATCAGTTACAACATAATCAACTTCTTCCTTTGCAGTAAGAGGAAGCGAGCATTTTCTAACAAGCTTTGGTACTCCTTCCTTCTCCATATGAAGTGTAGCTGCTATAACTTTTTTTGCTCCAACAGTAAGATCCATAGCTCCACCCATACCAGGAACAAGCTTTCCAGGAATTTTGTAATTTGCAAGATTCCCTTCTTGGTCAACTTCTAAAACTCCAAGTACTGTGTAATCTATATGACCACCTCTTATTATTAAAAATGAAAAGGATGAATCAAAGAAAGCTCCACCAGGTAAAATAGTAACTGGCATACCTCCAGCATTTGTAAGATCTGGATCTTCATTACCAGGTTCAGGTGCAGGTCCTAAACCTACAAAACCATTCTCAGATTGTAAAATAATCGTTATATCTTTAGGAATATAATTTGCAACTAAAGTTGGAAGTCCTATTCCTAGATTAACAACATCTCCATTCTTAAAAAATTTAGCTATTCTTTTAGCAATCCTCTCTTTATTTGGAATATAATCCATATTTCCTCCAAAAGAAAAACTTTAAATTTTCTTTTTTATTTTATTATTATTTATTTAAAACAAGATAGTCTACAAAAATGGATGGAGTTATAACATCCTCAGGATCAATTTGACCAATTTCAACTATTTCATCAACCTCAGCTATAACTACTTTAGCAGCTGTGGCCATTACAGGATTAAAATTTCTTGCTGATTTCGAATATACAAGATTACCTGCCCTATCAGCTCTTTTTGCCTTAATCAAAGCAAAATCGGCATAAAGTGGTAATTCAAGCAAATACTTTTTCCCTTCTATTTCAATAATTTTTTTACCATTTTCAACTTCAGTACCAATTCCAGTTGGAGTTAAAATTCCACCAAGTCCAGCTCCTGCAGCTCTAATTCTTTCTGCAAGTGTCCCTTGTGGTACAAGTATAACTTCGGTTTCCCCTTCATTCATTTGTCTCCCAGTTTCTCTGTTAGTCCCAATGTGAGAAGTAATAATTTTTTTAAATTTTTTCTTTAATACAATTTTAGCTACTCCTTTTATTATATTCTTTTCTGGATTATATATTCCTGAATCATTACATATTAAAGTTAAATTTTTTAAATCAGAATTTGCTATTTCATCAATTAATTTTAATGGAGAACCACAACCAAGAAAACCTCCAATCATCAAGGAATCACCATCTTTTATCATTGAGACCACTTCTTGCGGATTAATTATTTTTTTTTCAATCATTAAGTCCTCCGAAATTTTTAATCAAAGTTAATATAAAATTTTTAAAATTTTTTACAATATAAAATTGTATCAATTAATAAAGTTAATTTTTTTTCAAAAGTTTCATTATTTCTTTCAGTCTTTTCATATAAACCAGTAATTTTTTCATAGAATATTTTATCTATTTCACTTTTTAACAAGTTTAAAAAATTCTTGTTAAATTTTTTTATTTTTATGTTATAGCATTTGTCAATAAAAAAAGAAACTATAAAACTAAATTCATTTATAAGATTAAATTCTAATTCATCAATCCCAACTTCCTTTTTAACATCACATAAAGTTTTATATAGTGAATTATAACCTTTTGGTAAAGATTCTAAAAAAAATTTTTTTAAATTTTTATAATTCGTTAATTTAATAATATTTTTTATCAAAATAAAAAAATTTTTTCTATTAGAGCCCAAAATAGATAACTTTATAAAATCTGTAATTGCTAAAAAAAGTATTCTTAAATAAAATTTAAAAAAGATAAAAATACTTTTTTTTTCATAAGTTATATAAATAAAATCAATAATATCTATAGGATCTAAATAATTAAATCTTACAATTTTTATTTTATTTTTTTTTATTATTAAAATTAAAAATTCTAAAACATTCTTCAATAAAATAGCCACTTTTCTATTTTTAATCGCTTCATAAAAAGTTAAATTAAGATAAGTAAAAATACCATTTGTAAAATTAATAATAAGTTTATTTATTATAAAATAAGAAATATTATTTGTAAACCTTACTTTTATAATAGATTCAAAAATTAACTTATTTTTGTTTTTTGTTTTTTTTATTTTTTGAAATAATTCTTTTAATATATTATTTTTTTCTAAAATTAATTCACCTTTTGAAGTTTGAATAATTTTATTATCTATCTTAGAAACATTATATAAAACTATTCCTCTTAAAATATTAATCTTAATTATTTTATAATTTTTTTCTATATATTTTTCCCAACCATAGCCATTTTGAATAAACAAAATATTTAATTCTATTTTTTCACCAGGTTCAATAATATTAGATTGTATTATTTTATCCTCAATTTTTTTTAAAAATTCATTAAATTTTAAGATACCTACAATTTTAAAAGAAGCTACAATAAGATCAGGAATAAAAAAATTTTTATCTAAATTAAACTTTTTGACTTCAATATTAAAACTTAAATTTGAGTTTTCATTTAATAATTCACCTCTAATATTATATTCAATAAACCCTTTTTTTAAAAACTCTTTTTCCGAATTAAAATCACCTGTTAAATAAACATCTACATCATTATTATCTAATAAAAAACTTATTGAACTTCCAATTAAACCACAACCATATATTAAAACTTTTTTTTTAATCATCTATTTTTATCTTACTTTGTTATTCTTTTTTATCTTTTTTTATTTAATTATTCATAAATTTACAAGATATATATGTAATAAAATACCTCAGAAAATTTATTAAAAAAATAGAAGCATTAATTCATTATAATATTATAATTGAAAATAAAATTAATTATAATATTTTAAATACATAAACTAATTTAAGATAAAAATAATGCTTAATAAAACTTAACTAACATTAAAGAAACATTAAAATATTTAATAAATATTTTTTGTAAGACATACAGAAATAAATTAAAAGGTACCATTTTAATGAATATAATATTAAATACAATTTTATCAATTTTAATACCAATTTTTTTCGGTTTTCTTATTAAAAATTTAAAAGTTTTTCAAGATGGTGATTCTCTAATAATAAGAAAATTTGTTATAAGATGCACTGTTCCATTTATAATATTTAAAAACCTTTACTCTGCAGATATCTCAGAATTCAGCCAGCTATTACCTTGTTTTTCTGGATTTTTATTAATTACTATTTTTTATTTTGTACTAGTTTACATTTTATATGATATTCTTAAAATTAGCAAACCAGAAAAGAACTCATTCTCTTTTTCTACAATGTACGGAAACTATGGTTATATGGGATGGGGGGTTGTTAATAGTTTTTATGGAGAAAAAGGGTTAAATAGATCTATTTTTTTTACTATATTTTTTTGGCCAATTTTTTTAATAACAGGTTTTTTATTCATTTTTTTAAAAAATCACAAAGGAATTTCAAAGAAAGTTTTTTTTAAAACTACTTTAATAAATGCTTCAATACCAATAATTTCAGCTATACTAGGAATTCTTTTTAATTTTTTTAATATCATACTTCCACAATTTATTCTTAATTTTATATCGAGCTTTTCAAGTTTAACTATTCCATTAATTCTCTTTACAATTGGACTTGAGTTAAATTTGAAGTTAAATTTTTCTGATACCAGATTAATATTTTTAAGTTTAATAATTAGACTATTACTATCACAAATATTTGGATTAATTACTATAATTATATTAAAAATTTTTATTAAAAATATTGATACAATAACAATAAAAGTAATTTTAATTGAAACGGTTATGCCCACTGCAACAATGACTCCTTTTTTTTCAGAATACACAGAATCTAATAGATCTTTAATTTCATCAATCATTACTTTTTCAACTTTAATAAGTTTAGTAACTATTCCTATTTGGTATGTACTAATTGAAAAATTTTTAATAAATCTATTAAAATAAAATATTTTAATATTTATGAAATATTAATAAAATAAAAAAATTGAAAAAATTATATTTAAAATTTATTTTTAATAAAGAACAGAAATTAATTCCAAATTAAAAAGAATAAGAAAATAATAATTAATTAATAGAAAAATCGGTAAGATATTTAAGATATGAATGAAATATTAATTAAAAAATTTATAGAAGAAGCAATTTCTGAAGATATTGGTTTTATAGATCATTCTACATTTCCATTATTTAGAGATAAACTATTAAAAGCAGAAATAAAAGTAAAATCTGAAAGTGGAATACTTTGCGGAATAGAATTACTAAAAAATATATTTTTGACTCTTAATTCTTTATCAAACAATCTTCAAAGCAAAAAAAATTTTAAAGAATTAAATATAATTAATTATAAGGAAGATGGAGATCTAATAAAAAAAGGAGATATAGTTTTAACTATCGAAGGAAATGCAGAAGTTATACTAAAAGGTGAAAGAGTTTCCCTAAATTTATTATCATATTTATCAGGTATATCTACAAAAGCTTTTCGCATAAAGAGATTATGGGAAAAAAAAATAGATGAAATAGAAAATAGAAAATATAACTCTCAAATTAATAATGATATTAAAACAAAATTTGATAAAGTAATAACTATTATTAAAAATATAAAAATAACTGATACTAGAAAAATTTTACCTTTATATAGACAATTTGTAAAATATGCAGTAAGGGTGGGTGGATTATTTAATCATAGATTTAATCTATCAGATGGAATAATGTTAAAAGAAAATCATATAAAAGCAGCAGGTTCTATAAAAAAAGCTTTAAGTATCTTAAGAGAAAATTCACCTCTTTTAACAAAAATAGAATGTGAAGTAGAAAACTTTGAAGAATTTTTAGAAGCTTATGAAGGAAAAGCTGATGTTATAATGCTTGATGAATTTGATATAAAAGAATATAAAAAAGTTTCAGAATTCTTAAAACAAAATGAAAAAAATTTTTTACTCGAAGTATCAGGGAACATTAACGAAGAAAAAATTTCAAATCTCATAGACATAATAATTGAAACAGAAATTCCAATAGATATTATCTCAATAGGAACAAGCTTAACATTAAATGTCGAAGTTATAGATTTTTCAATGAAATATTCTTAAGAATTAAATAAATTTTTTTTAATTTTAAAATTTAATTTAAGCATTAATTTAATTAAATTTTTTAAATTATAAATATTTTTTATAATTAAATTCATTTGTGCTTTTTTATTATTATCATTTCTTTTAATATACAAGTAATATTTAATCTTATTTATTAAAAAAATTTAAATCTTTTAACCTTAATTTTCTTTCTTTCAAATAATTTTTTATACCATCCAATATTTCAATTGAAGCTATTGGATTAACAAAATTAATACTGCCAGTTGCTATAGCATCTGCTCCAGCAATTAAAAATTCAATAGCATCTTTATAATTACATATACCACCCATTGAAATTATAGGAAGTTTAGTGATCTGTCTTGCCTCATAAGTCATAAATAGAGCAATAGGCTTTATTGCAGGTCCAGATAAACCAGCAACTATATTGTTAAAAATTGGCTTTCTTTTTTGAATATCAATAGCCATTCCCCTCAATGTATTAATAAGGCTAATTATATTTGTACCTGCTTCTTCAGCTGCTTGAACATATTCTTTTATGTCTGAAACATTCGGTGATAATTTTGTAATTAAAGGTTTTTTGGTAACTTTAGCTATTTCTTTAACAAGATCATAAACAGTTTCAGGTTTTTTTGAAAAGGAAATTCCACCTTCTTTCACATTTGGACATGAAACATTTATTTCGTAATAATCAAATAGGTTTGATTCATTACATTTTTCAACAATTTTTAAAAAATCTTCAACCTGTTTACCATTTATATTAATAATAACTTTTGTCCCTTTCTCCTTTAGCTTATTAAAATATGTTTCATATTTATAAATGGTTTCATCTATTCCAATATTTGCAAGACCAATTGAATTCAACATTCCTGAAGAGGTTTCATATACTCTTGGAGGAATATTTCCTGGATTTGGATTTAATGTAGTTCCCTTTATTGTTATAGCACCTAATAAAGAAACATCAAAAAAATCTTCAAACTCTTCTCCATAGCCAAAAGTACCAGATGCTGTTAAAACAGGATTTTTTAGCTCAAGAACTCCATTTTGAACTTTTAAATCAATTTCAAATTCTTCTTCTTTCGAATGTTTCTCTAAGCTATTCATAATTCCTTTCTATTTTGCAAATTAAATATTTTTTTATACAAATAATTTTATATACAAACAAATTTTTACATAATTTTAATAATTTATATATCAATTTTTTTTAAAAATTATAATTATTGAAATTTAATAAAAATTAATAATTTAAATTTTTATATCATTCCACAAAAACACTGGTCCATCATAGCACACATATTTATAGTTTCCATCAGAACACATTACAGCACAACCAAGACATGCTTTAAATCCACAGCCCATAAATGATTCTAATGATAACTCAGCATAAAAGTTTTTATCTAAATTCCATTTAACGAAACTTTTAAGCATAGGGTCAGGACCACAAACATAAAATCTTATTGTCCCGTAGTTTTCTAATTGATTAATAAAATTAATTTTTTCTTCAATTAATTGTAAAACATTTCCTTTAAAAAAAGAGAATTTTTTAATTATTTTATCTATATTTAAATTTTCAACTTTATAATAATCTCTATCTTTTATTATAGGTTCATCAACAGAAAAAAAATTATTATCAAAAAGCTTACTATAATATTTAGGATCTATAAAATTTTCAAAATCTCTACTTCCATAAAAAAGGACATTATAATTGCTTTTTGAATTTTGATTTTTAAAATAATTAGCAAGATAAACAACAGAAGCAATCCCAATCCCACCAGCAACAAAAATATTTATTTTTTTACTAATTTTATCTTTAGTTAAATTATCAAAATCATTTTTTAAACTATAATTTCCCTCAGAACTTAAATTAAATCCTCTTCCCAATGGTCCTATAAAATCAACTTCTTCATATTTTCTTTTTTCAGAAAGAATTTTTGTTCCTTTTCCTTTAACTTGATATAAAAGAAATATCTTATCTTCTTTAATATTAAAAATAGAAAATGGTCTTCTTAAAAATGGATCTGAAGAATATTCATCTATAAGCAAATTAATGAATTGACCAGGATCAATAAGAAAATCAGTTGGTTTTTCTAAGACTAAAAGATAAATATTTTTATTTAGTCTTATATTTTCTAAAATTTTTGCTTTATATTGTTTTTTTTTCATTTAATTAGTTAAAAATTTAACTATTTTAATCTTTTTATAAAAATTCTAAAATTATTTATTTAAAATTTATACAATTAAACTCTAAAAATTTTTCCATTATCAAAAATTATTTCTCCATCTTTAAAAACTTTGCATATTTTTCCTCTAAGTTTTTGCCCAAAAAATGGTGAATTTAAAGATTTAGAGAAAAAAAAGTTCTTATCTATATTTACCTCTTCATTTGGATTAAAGATGACAATATCTGCTTTATTTCCAACTTTTAGAGAACCTTTTTTTTCAATATTAAATATTCTAGAAGGATTAAATGATATCATTCTTATTATGTCAATAATCTTAATTTCCTCTTTTAATACAAACTTATTATATAAAGCTAAAAAAGTAGTTTCAAGGCCTGTTAATCCAGGTAGAGCCATTTTAATATCTATATTTTTTTCATTATTTGCGTGGGGGGCATGATCTGTAGCTATAATATCTATTTTCCCATCTTTCATATACTTAACAAGATTACTTCTATTTTCCTCATCCCTTAAAGGAGGCATAACTTTAAATAATCCAGATTTAGTTGCAATATTTTCTTCATTGAAAATTAAATGATTTGGGGTTACATCAAAAGTTATACTCTTATGCTTATCTTTTGCTTCAAGAATTAACTTAACCCCTTTTGCTGTTGAAACATGAGTAAAATGGATATTACCACCTGCTAATATTGCAAGTTCAATATCTCTAAAAATAACATTTGTTTCACCAACATCTGGTAATCCATTAAAATTAAAATTTTTTGAATAATGGCCATAATTTATTATTCCATTTTCAAAAAAGTTATTATCAAGAGAGTGTTCCATTATTATAAAGCCATATTTACCTGATTCTCTAAGAGCTTGAAACATTAAATAAGGATTTTTAACATGTTCACCATCATCAGTAAATATTTTGTATCCTTCCTTAAAAAGCACTTCTAAATTATTTAATTCTTCCCCTTTTCTATCTTTAGTAATAGATAAAGCAGGTATTATATCTATCCATTTTGATCTATTTTTAACATAAGAAGCAATCTCAATATTTGAAATAGGTGGATTTGTATTAGGCATAGCAATACATGTAGTATAACCTCCATGTATTGCTGCATAAGAGCCAGATTCAATGTCTTCTTTATATTCATAACCGGGTTCTCTAAAATGGGTATGAATATCAATAAAACCAGGTAAAACATAAAATTTTTCATCTAAATCTATAATTTTATCCTTATCTATATTTGTGTGATCAATATTTATTCCTATTTTTGAAATATATCCATTCTCTATTAATATATCAAGCTTTTTATTTTCAAGAAATAATTCCCAATCAAATATTAAAGCATTTTTAATTAGCTTTTTCAATTATTCCTCCCATTTACAAACTAATCAATTTTGCTAAAAAATCAAGACAATAATTATTTTATTTTCCATATTAAACAGTATTAAAATAAATTTGTTAATGAAATTATAAAAGAAAAATTATAAATTGCTATATAATTAAAGAATAAATTAAGACAAAAAATACAATTTGAAATGGATTAAAAATTAATAAAAATTAAATTTATTAATTATGTAATATCCTCTTCTCTTAACATAAGATTAATTTTATTTTCAACAATTCTATAAAATTCATTTATATTTTTAACAACAATCTCATTTTGTTTTAATATTATTTTATTTTGACTATTTAAATTCATTAAAATATCTCTTGTTTTATTTATATCTAGAGCAGCCCATTGAGATATAGATTCTATAGTTTCATTAAAAGTAATTGGCTCAAATGTATTTTTCCCTATATTTTTACATTCAGCTAACATACAAAATGTATCAAGTATCCTAATTTCAGGATCATTAAGTAAAAGTAATCTTACCCTTCTCTTAGCTTCATATATTCTTTTTGAAAAAGATTTAAATAATTTAAGTCCCCAGATAGGATTAGATTGTAAAAGTGATTTAAAATTTTCTTTATTAAAAACAAGTACTTTAACATCTGTAAGAGCTTCAACTGTAGCTGACCTTGGTTGATTTTCTATTATAGCCATCTCTCCAAAAATATCTCCAGGTCCAAAAACATCTAAAGTCTTTTCTTTATTTTCAATTATCTTGGTTACTTTAACTTTGCCTTCCTGTATTACAAAGAAAGAGTCCCCTGGCTCATATTCTCCAAAAATAATTTCACCTTTTTTATATATTTTTCCAAACTTTTGAAAAAGTTCTATACTCATTTTAGCTTCCCTACTTTTTGCTCTCTTTTAATGTTGAAATTAATTTCTTTGCTTTAGTAGTTGTTTCATTCGCAGGTTGAATTTCAATTATTTTATTTAATATATTCATAGCTTTTTCTTTATCTCCTAATTTTATATATGTTGAAGCCATCTCATAAAGAACTTCTTTAAGTAAAATATTTTCCTTAAATTCGTTTAAGATTTTTTTGTATATATTTATAGCATTATCATATTTTTTAATATTATATAAAGCACGACCTATTTCATACATGGCTTTTATTTTATATTCATCTGTAACATCAGGAACTTTAATCACATCTGTAAACCTTTGTATAGCAGAATCATAATCTTCATTCTTTACATAATTCAAAGCTTCATAAAATATTTTTACATATTCTTTATCATTTTCTGATTTTTCTTTAGATACACTTTCAGATATTTCTTCTTTAGAACCTTCTTGTTGTCCTCCATCTACATTTTTTTCTTGAGAATAAGAAATATTTGTTGCATTATTAATCAATTCATCAACATTATTAAGTTTTGCATATTCAGGATAGTATAATTTTAATTTATTCAAAAAATATAAAGCTTTTTCAGGTTTTTTATTATTTAAATAATATTTAGCATAAGAAAACATTCCATCAAATGGAGTAATAACTTTTGCACCAAAAATATCACTTACTTTTTTTATAGTATCTCTCAATTCTTTAGATAATATCTTTAATATTTTAACTTGTAAATCAATATTTTTAGAAATAAGATTTAAAAATTCATTTTCATCAAGAACTAAAACAACTGAATCTTCAATTGTTTGAGCTGTTTCCTCTTTTGGATAATGCCCTAAAGCCGATTTTAATCCAAAAAATTCACCTTCCTTTATATATGTAACTATTTCTTTGAAAGAATCAGCAGGTGTTTCCCTTATTATTACTTTACCAGACCTTAATATATAAATATTTGAATCTGTATCGCCTTTGAAGTAAATTATCGAATTAGAAGTATATCTTTTTATAATTGGAGGCATTTTAATCTCTCTAGTTTTAAAATAAAACTTAAACAAAATTTAATATAAAAATTAAAATATTTCAACTTTTTATTTTAACTTAATTACTAATTTATAATTAAAATAAAATTTTTTAATTTAAATCTTCAAATAATTCAAAAAAGAATTGACCATATTGTGAATTTCTAATTTTTTCTAAGGCTTTTTTTTGAATTTGCCTTATTCTTTCTCTTGTTAACTTTAAAACTTTTCCTGTTTCATCTAAAGTATAGGGTATACCACTTTCAAGACCATATCTTAATTTTAATACTATTTTTTCTCTATCAGTTAATAAATTTAAAGCATCATTAATTCTTTTCCTAAATTCCTCGTTTGTAAGAAAATTTTTATTCATAACATCTTCAGATTCTTCATATACAAGATCCTCTATCATAAAACCTGATTCACAAGATATTGGATCATTAAAAAAGTTGATGTCTGAAGTTATATTAAATATTTTCATCAATTTAAATTTATCAATTGAAAATTTTTCTGAAATTGCTTCAATTGATGGTTTTTTACCTTCAAATTTTTCATATTCATTTACATAATCATTTATTTTCTTGATCAAATTATTCAAATAAAGAGGTATTCTTATCATTCTAGTTTTATCAGATAAAGCTTTCATAACAGCTTGTTTTATCCAATATATCGCATAAGTTGAAAATTTTGTTCCTCTTCTATAATCAAATTTCTCAATGGCTTCCATTAATCCAATATTTCCTTCATTTATCAAATCTACTAAACTAATATTTCTATTTTTATATTTTGAAGCAATATGAACTACAAGTCTTAAATTACCAGTAATTAGTTGATTTCTAATATTTTGAATATTAAATTTTATACTTTCAATTTCATTATCAATTTTTTCAATTTCATTTATAGAAGTTAAACTCTTTTTCTCGTTTTCAAGTTTATCTAATTTTTTCTTATTTAATGATAATTCTCTAAATAACTTTATCTCCTTATCAGGATCTAATAAATTAAAAGAACTTATCTGCCTAAAATATATATTATAAATATCAATATCTATATCTTCATGAGAAACAAATTTTTTAAACTCTTCATTATCTAAATTTTCAAATTCAGAAAAATCATCAAAATAATTAAATTCCTCTTTTAAAAATTCACTTTTTGATATTTTATTTGACATAAATGCCCCCTTGACTTTTCTCTTATAATAATACAAATTCACTTTTTAAAATCCTTTTTTTATTTTTAATTTTTTTAATATTTTATAAAATAATAATATAAAATTAATTATAAATTAACTTTTTCTTTACTTAATATTAAAATATTACATATTGAAAATTAAAAGATAAACTGAAAGTTAAAAAATTTCAAAATTATTAAAGAATTTATAATTTTTATTTTTTAACAAAGTTACTTAAATCTAATATTTTTTTATCTTTGAAAATACTTACAGATATATTTGAATCTTTAAAGATATTACCAATATAAGTACCTAAATTTATTTCTTGACCTACTTTGACTCCTATAGAATCGAATCCTCCGATAATTATCATATAATTATTTGTATTTATAAATATTGTTTGTCCATAACCATTTATATATTGTATATCTTTTATAATTCCTCTATCAATAGGTGAAAAACAGTTTATTTTATAATCATTTACATTTGAATAAATTTTTAATATATGATTTGTTTTAAGCTTTATATTATAATTTTCAAATAAAGAGTAAAATTCTAACCCGCTATTTTTAATTATTAATTTTTGACCTATCTTAATTTTATTGTCAATTAAATTGTTAATTTTTACTATATACTCAATTGAAACTCCATATTTTTTCGAAAGAGAAAAGAGAGTATCTCCCTTTTCCACAATATGAAATACATTTTCGCCTATTGAAAATATCAAATTGTCTTTAAAATTTTTTTTTACTGAATAAAATTCAAATTTTATTAATTGATTCTCACCTTCAATTAAAACAATATTTATTAATAAGCATATGATTATAAAAAAAAATCTAAACTTTTTCATAATTTTCCGATATTATTATTTCGGAAAATTTTGTTTATAAGTTTAATAATCTATAAAAAAATCATTAAATTCTCTTTTTATAATTTTTTCTTTTTTAATATTCATATTATATATTCTACTATAACCATTACCTTTTTTTATAATTTCTATCAAATTATTAAAAGAAGATTCATCAGTTTCAAAAACAGCAAAAACTGTCCCATCATCCTCATTTCTTACATAGCCAGTTATTCCCATTCTTAAAGATACTCTTTGAACGAAATATCTAAAACCTACCCCTTGCACCAAACCTTCAAAAATTATACTAAATCTCCATAGATCTTCCATTTTTATCTCCCATAAACAAAAATCTCTAGAGTTTAATTAAAGTTTTTCAGCTGCAAGAGAAGCTAGTGAGGATCTTTCAGTCTTAACTAATAAAATTGAACCAGTTAATTCAGAATCTTTAAGTCTATCTACAACATAAGTAAGACCATTTGAATCTTCATCCAAATATGGATTATCTATTTGTTGAGGATCTCCTGTAAGCACTATCTTAGTTCCCTCACCTGCCCTTGAGATTATAGTTTTTACCTCTAGTGGAGTAAGATTTTGGGCTTCATCAATGATTATAAATTGTTCTGGTATTGACCTTCCTCTGATATAAGTTAAAGCTTCTATTTCAAGAATTCCAGTACTTATCAAACTTTTAATTTTTTCATTAGGTTTTGTCTTATCATCATATAGAGAAAAAAGAAATTCAAGATTATCATAAATTGGTTGCATCCAATTGATCAACTTTTCTTCCTTTGTACCAGGAAGATAACCTATATCTTTTCCCATTGGTATAACTGGTCTTGCAACTAATAATTTTTTATAAATTCCTTTTTCAAATATTTTTTTCAAAGCTACCGCAAGAGCTATTAAAGTTTTTCCTGTTCCAGCTTTACCAATTAGATTAACTAACTTCACATTATCATCTAATAAAAGATCAAAAGCAAATATTTGTTCTTTATTTAATGGTTTAATACCAGATGCTACAAATTCAGAAGAGTTAATAAGCTTAATATTTTTATTTTGAAAATCATATCTACCTAAAGCGGTATGTTTAATGTTTTCTTTATCAATAAAACATACATATTGATTTGGGAAAAGTTGCTTATCAATTATCGTTGACTTATTTAAATAAAAGTTATCTATAAATTCTTTTGAAACATAAATATCTATATAACCAGTATATATTGTGCTATAATTTGTCTTTTGTTTTTCATAATCTACAGCTTTAATTCCTAAACTATCAGCTTTTATTCTTGCATTAATGTCTTTTGAAACAAAAAAAACTCTTTTCCCTATATCTTTATAATATTTAGCACAAAGCAAAATTTGATCATCTGCTATAAAAAAAGATAGTTGTTTTGGAACTTCTTTGGAAATTTCCATAGACACAAAAATTTTTCCTCCTGCTTGAGTTTTGACTCCCTCTTTTAAGGAACCTTTTTTTCTATAATTATCAAGTATTCTTGAAACCTCTCTTGCATTCTTACCTATTTCAGTTCTTTCTTTTTTAAATTTATCAAGCTCTTCTAAAACTTTAATAGGAATAATAACATAATTATCTAAAAATGAATCCATAGCATAAGGATAATGTAACAAAACGTTTGTATCAATTATAAAATACTTGGGTTCATTCAAATTATTATTTTTCAATTTAGCCATTTCCTCTCCTTTATTAAAATCATAATAAATTATAAATTTATTTGATTTAATAATAGTAAATAATCCTTTTATTAAAATTTTCTTTAAAAAATTATCTAAAAAATAATAATTTTTAAATATTAAATTTTATGTAAAATAATTATAAAATATTCATATTAAAATAATAAAAATTTTAAATAAAAAATATTTTTTATAAATTTAAAATTCTTTAAACCAATTAATTGAGATATTAAAAATTATTTATCAATAAAAATTATAATTGATAATTTTCTTTTTTAAATATCAAAAAAATTGCTGTTCTATTGAAAAAATTGTTAGCATTTATGTTTAAATAAAAAAATATATTATTTTTTTTTAATTTCTATTGACAATTATGATATATCTATTTATAATTACAATGAATATTTAAAAACTTTTGGAGGATTATTATGATTAGTATTAAAAAAATTTTATGGGTTTTAGTATCTATAACTCTTATTCTTTCTTCTTTAATTTTCGGTTGTAAAGCTAAAGAACAATTTATTTTAATTGGTGGTGTTGGTCCTGTTACTGGAGAAGCTGCAACTTTTGGGGTTTCTACAAAAGAAGGCATTGAACTAGCCGTAGAAGAATGGAATGCTGCTGGTGGATTACTTGGTAAAAAAATTAAACTTATTTTCCAAGATGACAAAGGAGAACCAACTGAAGCAGCAACAGTTTACAACAAATTAATTACACAAGATAAAGTAGTTGCTATTATTGGAACTGTTATGAGTAAATGCTCATTAGCTGGTGCTCCAATTTGCCAAGATAATAAAGTCCCAATGATTTCTCCAACATCTACAAATCCAAAAGTAACTGAAGTAGGTGATTTCATTTTCAGAGCATGTTTTATAGATCCATTCCAAGGTTTGGTTGGAGCTAAATTTGCTTATGAAAATTTAAAGGCAAGAAAAGCTGGAGTTATTTTTGATGTTGGAAATGATTATACAAAAGGCTTAGCAGAAGTTTTTAGAGATTCATTTACTTCTTTAGGAGGTCAAATAGTTGCTTTCGAAGCTCATCCAACTGGAACTACTGATTTCAAAGCTCAATTAACAAAAATAATTGCTGCAAAACCTGATATTATTTATATTCCAGATTATTATAACGATGTTGCATTAATTGCAAAACAAGCAAGAGAATTAGGGTTCAAAGGTAGTTTTATTGGTGGAGATGGTTGGGATTCCCCAAAATTAACTGAAATTGCTGGAACTGCTATAGAAGGTGGTTTTTTTACTAATCACTTTTCAAAAGATGATCAAAGACCAATTGTTCAAGAATTTGTTAAAAAATATAAAGCTAAATATGGAAAAGAGCCTGATGCTTTAGCTGCTTTAGCTTATGATGCAGCTTATATAATGTTTGATGCAATAAAAAGAGCTGGCTCAACAGTTGGTGAAAAAATTAGAGATGCATTAAAAGTTACAAACATCAATGTTGCTTCGGGATTAGTTAAATTTGATGAAAAAAGAAATCCTATAAAATCTGCAGTAATAATCCAAATAAAGAATGGTCAACAAGTATATTATACAACTGTTAACCCATAGTTTAGGTTATTTTATTTAAAAATTGAATAAAGGATTATATATTGTAAATAAATTATTGCATACTCATATTATTTATTTAATTAAAGTTTCAATCTAAGTTATTAAAATAACAATAAGGAGAACCCTAAAAAAGGGTATCTCCTTATTTTTTTCTAAATATTAAGAAATTAAAGTTAATATAAATAAAAATGTTAAATACTAAAAATTTTTTAATACTTTATATCCTCTCTTTTAGTATTAGGAGGACAAAATGGAATTAATAATTCAACAATTAATAAACGGTATACAACTCGGTAGTATTTATGCCCTTATTGCATTAGGTTATACTATGGTTTATGGTATAATTAGACTTATTAACTTTGCTCATGGTGATTATTATATGATAGGTGCATATGCTGCTTATGGGGGTTATTTTTTAATTGGAGCTATAATGGGATTCAGACATAGTCAAACTTTTCATTCTGCTATTATTTTTATTTTAGTACTTATCATAAGTATGCTAGCTGGCGCATTTATTGCTACTGCAGCAAATAAACTAGCTTATAAACCATTAAGGGATAAACCAAGATTATCTGCTTTAATTACTGCTATTGGTGTTTCAATGTTTCTTGAATATTTTTTATCAGCTTTACCTTTTATAGGACCATCTTATAGAGGATTCCCAGAAATAATTTTCAAGAAAAACTTTTCAATAGGTAAATCTTTTATTTCTAACTATGTTTTAATTGACATTATCGTATCAGCAGTATTAATGGCTTTTCTACTTTATATTGTAAAATATACTAAAGTTGGAAAAGCTATGAGAGCTGTATCACAAGATAAAGATGCTGCAAAATTAATGGGAATAGATATCGAAAAAATAATTTTTATAACTTTCTTTATTGGTGGTTCATTTGCAGGAATAGCTGGTCTTTTATCCGGCTTAACATATCCAAGAATATTTCCTTATATGGGAATTTTGCCAGGATTAAAAGCTTTTATTTCAGCTGTTCTTGGTGGTATTGGAAATATACCTGGAGCTATGGTTGGTAGCTATATTCTTGGCATAGCAGAAACCTTTGCATCTTCAATAAATTCTTTAATAGGTGAAGGAATTGCTTTTGCTATACTCGTTTTAGTATTACTTATAAGGCCTCAGGGATTACTAGGGGAGAAAACTGCTGATAAAATTTAATTAAATTAAAATAAAGGAGATTTTATGTCTTCTTATAAAGATGGAGATATTAAAAACAAAAGCCTAATAAAAAAATTTGAATTTTTAATCAAAAGGAGACTTTCATTATTTTTAATTGCTTCTATTCTAATAATGTTTATTATCTATTTTTTTAATAAACTAAATATTTTTAACAATTATATAATGCAGATAATAAATGTTTCTTTAATATATGTAATTCTAGCTGTATCTCTAAACTTAATAAATGGTTTCACTGGATTATTCTCAATTGGTCATATGGGTTTCGCGGCTATTGGGGCCTATGTTTCTGCAACCATTACTACTTTAATATTAAAAATTAGACCAGATTCTTTTGGAAACTATTTAATTTTTATTATAGCAATTTTAATAGGAGGTATTTCATCTTTTTTTGTCGGTATACTTATAGGTTTTCCTTCATTAAAAGTAAAAGGGGATTATTTAGCAATTATAACATTAGCTTTTGGAGAAATTATTAGGACTATTTTAAATAATATAAATTATGTAGGTGGTCCAAGAGGATTATTGGGAATACCAAAATTTTCAAATTTTATAATAATATATATTTCAACATTGCTAACAATTGTAATTATTAGAAATATAGTATTTTCTTCACATGGAAGAGCTCTTCTTTCTATTAGAGAAAATGAAGTTGCTTCAGAATTATTAGGAATAAACATTACTAAATATAAAATAATATCTTTTGCAATTGGTGCATTTTTTGCTGGAATAGCTGGAGGTTTATTATGTCATTTACTTCAAATAGCCCATCCTACTCAATTTGGTTTTTTAGGCTCTATACTTGTTTTAATTATGGTTTATGCTGGAGGAATGGGAAGTATTTCAGGTTCAGTTATTGCAGCATTTGTTTTAACATTTTTATCAGAAGGACTCAGAATTCTTCTTGGAAATCTCAGTGAAATTTTAAACTTTCCAATAGGTGATCAGTGGAGAATGGTATTATATTCTTTATTGCTTATTTTTATAATGCTTTTTAGAAGTGAAGGTTTAATGGGTATGAAGGAATTTAAATTCCTTATTCCAGAAGAGGAGGAATCACATGCAGAATGTTCTAAAAATTAATAATTTAACACATTTTTTTGGTGGATTAAAAGCAGTATCGGATTTTAATCTTGAATTACCAGAGGGAGCTCTTTATGGTTTAATTGGACCAAACGGAGCTGGGAAAACTACAATATTTAATCTTATAACTGGAGTTTATAAGCCAACAAGTGGTTCTATTAAATTTTTAGATAAAGAAATTACAGGCAAAAAACCTTATCAAATAGTTCAAAGCGGTATAGCAAGAACTTTTCAAAATTTAAGAATTTTTAATTCACTTTCAGTTCTTGATAATATTAGAATTGCAAAGCACTATTCAACTCAAAACATATCTCAAACAGAAACTAAAGGGAATGATATTTATAAATATGATAAACCATTAAGTTTTTTTGATTGTATATTAAGAACTGCACATTATAATAATGTAGAAAAAGATATTAAAGAGGAAGCTTACCAATTACTCAAAATATTTAAACTTGAAAAATGCATATATGATCAAGCTAAAAATCTACCATATGGTATGCTCAGAAAATTAGAAATAGCTAGAGCACTAGCTACCCATCCCACATTATTATTGCTCGATGAACCTGCTGCGGGAATGAATCCTGCTGAAGTATCTGAATTAATGGATTTAATCCATTTTATAAGAGACAAGTTTAAACTAACTATTTTCTTGATAGAACATCATATGAAAGTTGTTATGGGTATATGTGAGTATATAAAAGTAATAGATTTTGGTGAAACTATTGCTGAAGGAAAACCCACTGAAGTTGCAAACAATCCAAAAGTTATAGAAGCTTACCTTGGGAAAGGAGACAACAATGCTTAAAGTTGAAAATTTAGAAGTTTTTTATGGACATATAAAAGCCTTAAAAGGAATTAGTTTTGAAGTACCTAAAAATAAAATTGTTACACTTATAGGGGCTAATGGTGCTGGCAAAACAACAACTTTAAGAACTTTAACAGGTTTAATAAAAACAAAAAAAGGAAAAATAATTTTTGATGGCAATGATATAAGCCAATTAGAAGCTCATGAAATTGTTAAAGCTGGTATATCTCATGTTCCCGAAGGAAGAAGAATTTTTTCTACTTTAACAGTTCTTGAAAATCTAGAATTAGCAGCATGGAATATCAAAAATAAAAAGACAATAAAAGAAAGATTAGAATATGTATTTACTTTATTTCCTAGACTTAAAGAAAGAATAAAACAACTTGGGGGAACACTTTCAGGTGGTGAACAACAAATGTTAGCTGTTGCAAGAGCTTTAGTAACGGGTGGAAAACTTCTACTTTTAGATGAACCTTCAATGGGGCTTGCTCCAGTTTTAGTTGAAGAAATATTTAACACTATAATAAAAATAAATAAAAGTGGCACAACTATTCTTTTGGTTGAGCAAAATGCCAAAAAAGCCTTACAGATTTCTGATTATGCATATGTTCTTGAAGTAGGCAATATAATATTACATGGACCATCAAATGAAATAGAAAAAAATCCTAAGGTTAAAGAAGCTTATCTAGGTATATAATAAAATTTTTAAAAAGTATTTTAATTTTATTAATTAATTATTACTTATTTTAAAAAAATTAAATTTTATAAATTTAATAATTAAATTATCAAAATTCAACATTTAACTATTTTAATATAATTTTTTTATTTAAATAATTTAAAAGATAAAATTAATATAAATTCACATTTATTTTATAATTTTTTAATTAATTGATTTTTAATTTTTTTAAAATAAAATTTTCAATAAATAATATTTGGAGACATTTATGAATTATAAATTATTAATAATAAATCCGGGATCAACATCCACTAAAATTTCTATTTTTATTGATGAAAATGAAATATTAACAACAACATTAAGACATACCACAGAAGAATTACTACCATTTAATTCTATTATAGAGCAATATGAATTTAGGAAAAAAATTATTGAAAAATTTTTAATCGAAAATGGCCACAAAATTAACTCATTTAGCGCAATTGTTGGAAGAGGAGGACTATTAAAGCCCATAAAATCAGGTACATATGTTGTAAATGATAATATGCTTGAAGATTTAAGATCCTGCAAATATGGAGAACATGCATCTAATCTCGGAGCTTTAATTGCATACTCTATTGCAAAAGAAATCAATGTGCCTGCATACATAGTAGATCCTGTAGTTGTAGACGAACTAGAAGATGTAGCAAGAATAAGTGGACATCCTTTGTTTTCAAGGATTTCTATTTTTCATGCTTTAAATCAAAAAGCAGTCGCAAGAGAAGTTTCAAAAAAATTTAATAAAAAATATGAAGATTTAAATCTTATTGTATGTCATTTAGGAGGTGGAATTTCAATAGGTATGCATAGAAAAGGTAAGGTTGTTGATGTTAATAATGCTCTTGATGGAGAAGGCCCTTTCTCACCGGAAAGATCAATGACACTTCCTTCTGGAGCCTTAGCAAAACTTTGCTTTTCTGGCAAATATACTTTAGATCAGGTAAAAAAAATGATAAAAGGAGAAGGAGGACTTGTAGCTCATTTAGGAACAAATGATGCTAGAAAAGTTCAAGAAATGATTAGAAATGGAGATGAAAAAGCTAAATTAATATATAAAGCTATGGCTTATCAAGTAGCTAAATATATTATGTCGCTATTCCCTGCAGCAAATGGAGAGGTAGACGCAGTTATCTTAACTGGTGGAATAGCATATGATAATGAATTTTTTGTACCATGGGTAAAAGAGTATTTGGGACCTAAAATTAATGTTATCGTATTTCCAGGTGAATTAGAAATGAAAGCTTTAGCCTTAGGTGGTTTAAGAGTTCTAAAAGGAGAAGAAGAAGCTAAAATCTACTCTTAAATTCTAATATTTAATAAATTTATTTAATTAATTATTTTTAGCAAAATTAGACAAATTAAGATTTTATAAAAAGATTAATCTTAAATGATTTTTAAAAAATTTAAGTGGTATGGGTATGATAAAATATTTTTTTTCATTTTTTAATAAATTGACTATTCAAAATAATAAAAAAACTTTAAATTTTGATCGAAATTTTGCAAATATAATGAGGAAAATATTAATACCATTTTTCAATCTTTTCTTTAATATTGAAGTTGATGATAATATCATAAAAAACCTAAATCCTCCATATATTATCCTTGCAAATCATTCAAACTGGTGGGATCCATTTTTAATAGGAATCTTTATTAAAAAACCCCTTCATTTTATTGCAACTGAAGATATTTTTAGACTTTTTCCGTATAATTTTATATTACCTAAACTTGGAGCAATACCAAAAATAAAATTCTATCCTGATTTTGATACTATCAAAAAAATATTTGAAGTTAAACAAAATAATGGAATAATTGGAATTTTCCCTGAAGGTGAAAGAAATTGGGATGGCAATACTCTTCAAATAGTACCTTCAACAATTAAATTATTAAAAAAACTATCTTTACCTGTTGTTATATGTCTACTAAAAGGAGCTCATATGGTCTATCCAAGATGGGCTAAAACTTACAGAAAAGGGAATATCTTAGTTCATTTTACTCATCTTATTACAAAAGAAGAAATTGATAATTTAGATGAAGAAGCCTTGTATAATTTGATAAATGAAAAGTTTTCATATAACGAATATGAATTTTATAGAGATAAAAAAGCTTTATTTTTGGGGAAAAATAAATCTAAAGGATTAGGAAACTTTTTATTTATTTGCCCCCACTGTAAATCAATAAATAAAAATGATTCTAAGGGAAACTTCTTTTATTGTAGAAATTGTGGATATGAAGTCTTTATAAACAAATACAACTTTTTTGAATTATCAAAAACTTCTAAAGTAAATACTTTTTACTTTGACAACCCGTATGAATGGAACAAGTGGCAAATATCTTATATATCAGACCAAATAAAACAAAACAGTATCAATTACTTTTATAAAGATAAAGGAATAATTTTATTTTCAAGAAAAAAGAAAGGTTCTTTATTTAAAATTAATAGTGGAACTTTAAAGTTAGATAAAAATTCGCTAATTGTTCATACGTTGAGAGGCAAAGATATAATTTTTGAGTTAAAAAAAATAGCATCTATAAATGTTTTATATAGAAATATCCTAGATTTTTATTATGAAAATTCTTTTTATAGAATAATATTTGAGAATAGCAAAATTTCAGCATATAAATATGTTATTACAATAAAAGCATTAAAAAGTATTTATTAAATTATTTATTATTGCCCAACTTATATATCAATATCCCTTTTTATTCTTTTGTAATCATCAGTAATAACCTTTTGATATGTTTCAATATAATATTTAGAATTCAGAATATAATCTGCTGTGGATTGATTACAAGCAACAGGTATATTAAAAAGTACAGCTATTCTAAGTAGAGCTTTAATATCTGGATCATGTGGTTGAGCTTCAAGAGGATCCCAAAAAAATATTAAAAGGTCTATTTTATCTTCAAGAATCATATTTCCAATTTGAATATCTCCCCCCAAAGGTCCACTTAAAAACCTATTTACCTTAATACCAAATTTTTCATTAATTAACATCCCAGTTGTTCCAGTAGCATAAATTTCTTTATCCTTAAACATCTCTAAATTTTTTGAAATCCATTCTATTAATTCCTTTTTTTTACCATCATGAGCAATAATAGCAATTTTCTTAACCATTTTATCCCCTTACAAATTTTTTAAAAAAAATACATACAATTTAAAATTTTAAAGTAAAATGAAATTAATTTTTTTCTATTTTGATAAAATTTTCATATAATTTAACCTGTTAAATTAAATTTGATTTTATAGAAATTTTCATTATATTTATTATAAATGGTATTTTTAATTAGATAAAATATTTTTTAAATTCTAAGGAGTTTATTGGGTGATTAATATTCTATTTTTTAGTGAAAAAAATGAATTATCAAATTCAATTGTAAAAGTTTTATCAAATGAAGGTTATAAATTTTCAATTTCAACTGGAAAAGTTCAAATAGATTTAATATTAAAAGAATTTTTGCCAGATATTATTCTTATTGATTCTTCAATAACTCTAATATCTCCTTTAAATCTTATAAAATCTATAAGAAATAATATAAAAACAAAAGAGATACCAATCCTTCTAATTATAGAGGAAAATAAAATAAATGACCTCGAACAACATGTTAATTTAGGAATAGATGAAATAATTAAAAAACCTGTAGATGTGAGATACCTATCATCAAGAATTAAAATAGTTCATAGAATGTTTTTAAGCAAAGATAGCAATCCTTTAACTGGTTTACCCGGTAATAGATCAATTGAAAAAAATATTAACTTATTAATTGAAAATCAAGATAAAACTAAATTTGCTATTGTCTATGGGGATCTTGATAATTTTAAACCTTATAATGATATATATGGATTTGCAAAAGGTGATGAAGTTATATTGTTCACATCAAATTTAATTAAAAAAGCTTTATCATTATATGGAAATGCTGATGATTTTATAGGTCATATTGGGGGTGACGATTTTATTTTTATCACAACTGCTGATAAAGTAGAAAATGTTTGTAATTTTATATGTAATGAATTTGACGAAAATATCCGAAATTTTTATAACGAAAATGATAAAAAAAATGGTTATATTATTGCAAAAGATAGGGAAGGAAATACAAAAAAATTCGGTTTTATTAGCATTTCTTTATCAATAATAACTAATGAAAAAAGGACTTTTTCTTCTTATCTTGAAATATCTCACCTTGCTGCAGAACTTAAAAAATTTGCTAAATCTCAACCTAAATCTAAGTGGGTAAAGGATAAAAGAAATGGAGATAAGTCAAGTGAAGAAAATTTTATCAAAAATTCACCAATAGGAGATAGAAGAAATCCTAAAAAAATATATAATATTTTAGTTGTCGATGACTCAAAATTTATTGTAGAAGTTATAAAAAATATTCTTTTGCTGGAAGGATTTCAAGTTGAAACAGAAACCGATTCTGAGAAAGCTTTATTTTTAACAGAAATAAAAAAATATGATCTTTTAATTTTGGATATTTCAATGCCAAAAATTGATGGTTTAACATTAATTTCTGAAATAAGAAAGAGAAAACTAAACCAAAATACACCTATCATCATTATTTCAGCTTATAATCAAAAAAACATAATTTTAGAAGCTGCAAAACTAGGAATAAAAAAATATATCGTAAAACCATTTGACAATAAAGAATTAGTTTCTATTGTTCAAAAGTATGTTGAAATTCAAAGTTAAATATTTTATATGATTATCAAATTTGAAATTTGATTTAAGTCTTTCAAATAATTTTTATATATAAATTTTTTATTTATTTTAATATTAATATGTAAAAATAAGGTTTAAAATATAATTTTTTTTATATAAATTTAGGAGGTATTAAATTATGGAAAATCTCCTTGAAAGTATTAAATTCAAGGACCTCAAAGCATATGATGTTAATGAAGCCACTGTAAATTCTGTATGTTTTATTGGTACTCCTTTTAAAAATCCTACCATACAAGATAAAATTTTCATATCTAATCTATTTTTTTCCGATATGAACACATTTTTTGAATTTGATATAAAAGATATAATAAAGTTTGAAGAAATTGATACTATTGTAAATAAAGATGGAAATAGTTACTCTCTTTATAAAATATGGGTAAGGAAAGGTGCAAAAGGAATTAAGCATGAATCATTTACAGTTATATAATTTATAAGTTATCTTTTTCTAAGTTTTATTTTTCTTCTCATTGGCAATTTTTATTAAATCTTCAAACTTTACTGAATACTCTCTATTACAAAATAAGCATTTAATGATAGGATTTTCTTTTTTTTCCATATATAAAACTAGCTCTTCTTTTTTCAATAATTTAATTATATTTAAAGCAAATTCATATGAACAATCACACTTAAGAAAAATATTTTCTTCATTTAAAATATTCCCTTCTATATTACCAAAAAAGTTTTTTATTATCTTTGCTGGATCATTATTAATAGAATCAAGTATATTTATTTTATCATTACTTAAAAAATATAGAAAATTTAAATAATTTGAGTGCACATGTGGATAAGGGATAACAACAATTGCCCCTGCTTCAGCAATATCAAAATTATTATCATTAAAATTATATTTTATATCAGATTTTATTAAAATATTTGAATCCCCCGTATCATAGAAATAGTTTGCAAAATTTTGTTCAATAACAGAAGAATTTTTTTTAATAATAGTTTCAAGGTCATCCTTATAGCCTTTAAGTCTTCTTAAAAATTTAATGATCCCATGATCATTAAATAAATCTTCAAGTTTTCCACTTTGAGATGGATCTTTCACCATAATCTTAAAAATTCCACTTTTAGTAATAAAAATTTTAGTAAAATTATCTTTATTCAACTCTACATCAATTAAAAGTTGGTCCTCTTGATTTTTTAATAATAAAGTTGAAAATATATTTGACAACATTGCAATTTTTCCAACAATAAAGCTTAAAGGTGCAGATAAGTTATGAATTTTTATTATTTCATTTAGAGTATTTCTAAAAGTTAATGCGTATATTCTTGCATTTTTATAATTATCAACAAAAATAATTTTTTTATCCATAATAAATATTAAATTTCTTTATAAATATCTTGTAAAAACTTGTGATATAAATTTCAAAATATCTTAATTTTTTATTTTAGTGATAAGTTAATTAGATTATAATTATTTTTTAATAACTCCATTACAGTTTGAAAAACTAAATTATTTTTAGATAAATCTGTCATCTCTTTTTCTATATCAACATTATTGCCATCATTTCTCATAGTTGTTGAATAGTCAACTACTCTCTTAGCCTGAACCTCCTCCCATTTTATTGGTATGACAAATGGTATATGCCTTTGTCTTGATACTTTTGCTTGAAATCCTTGATAATTTTCCCTCTCTATTGCCCTTTTTAGTTGTGCTTCAAAAGTTATTTCTGATCTCTTAAATCCAGGGGTATCCACATTTGCAATGTTATCAGCTATTACATTTAATCTTTTATTTAAAGCAGATAGATACATTTTTGACATTTGAATTATTCTATATGAATATCCTTTATTGTTTAATTCCATATTTTTTCCCTATATTTATTAGACTAATTTATTGTTTATATTTACTCTTCTTTATATAAATCGATAGAATTTTAGATTACTCAATATATTTTTTCTTTAAAAAATCAATTCTTTAAATTAATAAATTGAAATAATTATAATTATTTATAAAAACTTTTAATAAAACTTAGAAATAAATTCAAAAATTGAATCCCAATATCTGTTTTCATCAGAGTAAATAGATCTTGCATGTTGATTACATTCAAATACTTCTAAAAAAGTTATTTTATTTTTTTTATTTCTTTTTCTATAAATTTTGAAAGGCATAAATAATGGTATAAGTTCATCATATTTTGAATGAATTAATAAAACAGGCACATCAGAATTAATTAGATCATTTTCTGGATTTATGCTATCAATATTAAATCTAGCAAATATCTTAACAATAAATTTAGAAATTAATAAAATTATGAGAGATATAAATTTAAATTTTAATACTTTCTTAATACTGTAAAAAGATAATTCTCTAAGTGAACTAAAAATTGAATCTAAAATTACAAAAGATGGTTTATATTTTAAATATTTTAGAGATTGAGCTGCTATAGCAGCTCCCATAGACTCTCCAAAGATACCAAAGCAAGTTTTATTAGAGATATTTTCACAATTAAAATATTTCATAATTACTTCATTTACTAACTCGCTATCAAATAGATCAACTATAAATAAATCTTTTTCAAAAAATATTCCCAACTTATCAAAATATTTTTGCTCTTTTTGAATTTTTTTAATAGAGTTTAATGGTTTAAATTGATTTATTTTACTTTTAAATTTATTAAAACTAGTTTTTTCTTCTTTTTTAGAAAAGTTAAAACTATTTATTTTATCTATAATATAATTTATAAGCTTAGCTAAATCATTTTTCTCATAGAAACCATATGTTGGGAAATAACCTCCGCTTTTCCCATGACCTTTAAGATCAATTAAGACACATGTCCAATTATTTTCTAAAAAAGGTAATAAATATTTATACATCCCATAGAGAGTCCATGTTACCCCATGAACAAAAAAAACTACTCTATCTAAGTTACCAGGAAATATTTGGCCATATATTTTATAACCAAAATCTGATTTATAATAAAAATGAATCTTCTTTAAATCCAATAAATAATTATTAAATTCTCCTTTTTTTAATCCATCAATAATAGTATATTTTACACTATACTTTTTATCTCTAATTAATTTCTTAACAAAATAAAGGGAAATAAAAGAGAAAAATAATAGTATTGATAAAATTAAAAAAATAAAAAAAAATAAAAAAACTTTCACTTATTTATAATAAAAAAATTTCATTTATTTCAGTCGAAAAATTATCTTGTTAAACATTATCTTTTTCACCGTGTTCTTTTAATATTTTATTTACTTTCTTTTCATCATATTTCAATAAAAGTAACAATCCAATTATACAAAATACAACTGCAAATACTGCTGTAAGTCTTACTCCTCCAACAGTTGTTAATTTTGCCCCACTATCTATATCAATTGCCTTTATTTGACCAATTTTTAATGTAGCTATCATTGGAAAAAGAAGTAAAGTTATAGATTGACCTAATTTACTCATAAAAGTTCTAGCTCCAAAAAAGATAGCAGCTTTAAAATTACCTTTTTCATAACCATCAGCTTCTGCAATATCAGCAACTATAGAGTTTGGGATAATTCCAAAAATTGCTAAAGGTAAACTTGCAAAAAACATAACTATCCAACCTTGAATATGATTTGGAATAGGATATTTTCCAAGGCCAATAGTAAGTAAAAACACAAAACCAAATATTAAAAATCCTACAATTAAAAGATTTTTTTTACCTATCCTGTTTGCAATCCCTGGAATAAAAAAATAAAAAACAAAAGACAAAATAAACATTACAGTCATAAATGTAGTTGTCATTTCTTTTGGAAGGTTCATCAATACAACTACATAGTAACTAAATCCTGTAGATATAAAAGTTAAAGATAGCCAATATGTTAAATCAGAAAGAGTAAAATATAAAAAACCTTTATTTTTAAAAGCTGAAATTAGTGCTTCAAAAGTTCCTTCTTGTGAAACATGTTCCTCTACATATTTATTTTCATTTATGAATATAACAGGAAGGTACATAGCAATAAATCCTATAATGGCAAAAATAATGTTAACAGTTTGAAATGCTTTAACTGGAGAAAATCCCATCTTTTCAAATATACCTGAAAATAGATAAATTTGATTACCAAGCATATAACCTAAAGCCCAAGTAATAGAAATCATAGTAGAAAGTTGTAATCTCTCCTTTGAAGAATGCCCAAGTTCACTCATTAAAGCAAAAAATGGAGTAACATACATTGTCATAAATAAATAAAACAAAATAATTGTAATATATAACCAGATAATATTTAAAACACTAACACCATTAACAGGTGGCATAAAAACAAGGATAGATAAAATTGCAAATGGTAATCCACCTATCAACAAAAATAACATTCTTCTACCTATTTTACTTTTAGTTCTATCAGACCATGATGCTATTAAAGGATCTGTAATAGCATCAAATAATCTACTTACAAAACCAACTGAACTTATAATAATAGGCATAGAAATAAATATTGGAAATATAGGTTTCCCAGTATTTTGGTTAGTTGGTGGAAGATAAAAATATAAGAGAGTATTTCCAACAGTAAATGAAGCTAAAGACCATCCAAATTGTCCAATGGCATAAATTATTTTTTTCCATAAAGGAAGTTGTAAAACTTTTTTGTCGGACATTTAAATCCTCCATATTAATTAATAATCAATTTTCTTAACAAATATTAACATAAATCAATATTTGTTCAACTTCTAAATTTAAAATATTTTAAATATAATTATCAATTATTAAAATTTTCTATTTCTTTAACTTAAAAATATTATACTTAAATTTCTTTAATAAATTTACCTTCAACCTTATTTACTTCCTTAAAACCAATACTTTTCAAATAATTTTTATGATTTTTGCTTGATGTTTTTGTTACTAATTTATTAATTCCTTTACTTTTTAATAAATCACTTTTTTCAAAAAAAATAAATTTAGCAATCTTAAAATCTCTATATTGTTTTATTACATAATCTAGAACTATAAAATATTCTTGATCAGATAATTTTTTTAAAATAAATAAACCCGCAGGCAAAAGATCTCTTAAAATAAAATAAAAATAGTATTTCTCAGTTAAAGATTCTTCTTTTATTTTATTTAAATTAAAATTTTTATAATATTTTTTAATATCTTCTATATAAAAATTAATAAATTTTTGAAGATAATCATAATTCACTTCAACTTCATATAAACTAAAGTACTCTTTTCTTTTAAAAATATTAATTAAAAAGTATAAATTTATAAAACATATAAATAAATTTAAAAGAAAAACTGGTATTGAATTAATAAATATTCCATATAAAGAAAAAATAAAACTTCCTGCTAAATTAAAAATTCGTAATTTATATATTGAAGTCATTAATAAAGAAATTGCTATTATTAAAGAAGCAATATAGCCAAAGATTTCAATATAATTAATTGCAATCATTTATCCACCTCTACAATAATTTTAATAAATTTTTTATCTCCTTTTATACTTAAAAAAATAAATCCCAGAAAATAAAGCAAAAGTTTTTATTTTTATTAAACATTTATAAATAATTTATTTAACTTTATAAAATTTAAATGGTATAATCAAAATGTCTGGATTATATGAAAGTTTTGAATTTCTGAGTGATTCAATACCCATATCATCTTCTCTATTAATGTATTTATATTTACTCTTAAAATAATTAGAAACAAGATAATTTATCATTTGTGAAGCCCCTATATAATCTGAATCAAACTTTTCGAAATGAACTGTAATCATATTTTTATTCTGTACACTTGCAACTGAAAAAGCAATAATTTTCTGGTCTACTTCAATAATAAAAAGATACAAATAAAGTTCTTTGAAGAATTTACATATCTTTTCTAAAATCCCAAGTTCATATTTAACTATTTCATCAATTTTATCTTCACTATTTTTTTGATTTTTCTTATTATACCATCTTTTAGCTAATTCAAAGCATTTATTAAAAACATCACAATCAATTTCTTCACTAACAAAATTATAAAATTTGTAAGATGGATATTTTCTTAAAAATTGATTTACAAGATTTTTTTTTGAATGAAATTTCCTCCCAGCTAAATTAGCTAAATTTTCTGATAAATATATATAATTTGCAGAATCTCTATCTTCTTCAATAATGTATCCTAAACTTCCAAATTTATCTTTAAATTTAAGATAAAATTCCGAATAAAAAATTAAATTTTGAGGAATATTCTTATCAGCACAAAATCCGATGAAATCTAAAAGTTCACTAAATGAAAAGAAATCTCCAATAGGTTCAAGGATAAAATTGGTAAGGCTATTTAAAATTATCAATCTATCTTTGTAAATAAACCATTTATACTTATAAAGATCTTTCCAGAAAAAAAGATTATTAAAGTTAAAATCACATAGATTATGATTGTATTTATAAAAATAGTAATTAAAAATAGATTTATACTCTATATTTATTTCATTAAAACCTGAAATATCATATTCAAAGTTTTTTAGTTTACTACAAATATTTTCAAACTCAAAATCTTCTATATTACTTTTTCCCATTGAAATCCTTTCATATTTATTAATATTCATAAAATATTATCAATCTTTAATATCATTTTTTTATAAATATTTAATTTGCGAATATTTATATGGGACATATTTCTCCATCTTTTCAAAACCTAATTTTTTATAAAAATTTTCTGTACCTGGTTCACCTATTAGAGCTATCCAATTTATTTTTTTACTTTTAAGATATATCAAAATAAATTCAACAATTTTAGATCCAATTCCCTGTTTTCTATAATCTTTTGATACTACAACATCCTGTATATAAGCATCAGATACCCCATCAGATAAAACTCTTCCAATACCAACAAGCCTATTATTTAAAAAAGCACCTACAAAAATGTAACTGCCTTTAATAATTTTTTTAATTAAACTACTGTCTTTTTCATCATTTTTATCCCACCATCCTGCATCTTTATATAATTCAATTATCTTTTCTTTTTCTATTTTTCTTATTATCTTTATTTTCAGATCTTCCATACTTAGACCCTCACTAAAACTATTAAATATCTTTATATTTTAGATTAATCTGCAATATTATTTTATAATAAATTTTTAAATAGTTAGATTAACTTAACAAATTTGTTTAACCTTTTTAATATTAATCAATAATTTTTAAATGTAAAATAAATTAAATAATTAAATATATTAAATATAATGATATTTCATAATTAAATTTATTTTTTTATCATCAATTTATTTGTATTTTTTCGATAATAAAATAAATTAAAAAGGGATAAATATGTCTGATTTTTCATACATTAATATTTACAATCCTAAAGAATATTATAATATAGAAAAAAATCAAACTATAAAAAACAAAGTAGACAAACTAAAAGCAGAATTATATTCTACAGATATTGAAAAAAATAGTAAATATGACTTAACAAAATTAAAAGAAATATCATCAGATTTTGCTTCTCTTTTTATTAAAATGATGTTGGATGAGCTTAAAAAATCTTTAAATCCTGAAAATGATATTCTTTATGGTGGATTTAGAGAAGATTTATGGAAAGACATGCTTTTTGATGAATATTCAAAAAAGTTATCTAGAAATGGTCTAAATTCGCTATCAGAAATTATTTACAAATCAATAATCCAAAATCTATCAAATTTAAAATAATTTTATTAATAATCTATTATTATCTAAAATTAATTATTTACGACCTATTTCAATAATCATAAAAATTTATTGATGAATAAATTAATTTTTCATAAACCTTTATTTTAAAGTTTAATTCCTTTAGTTTAAAGAAAATAGTAGAAAAAATATCCCATATTAGAACCCAAGCACCTATCATAATACCATTAGCTATAATATTTTTTATCATACTTATTTTAATAAGATCTTCAACAAATGATGAGAGTAATAAGAATATAACTCCAGTTATTGCATAAATAGAAGTGCTTTTTATCAACCTTCTTTTTTCATTATAAATTCTTCTATAACCAAATTTTAAATTATTTTTAATAATTCTTTTTAATTTTTCTTCAATATCTTCATCTTTTAACTTTTCAGGTATATAAAAATTAATTGATATCTTCGATTTCAAAGGAATTTCCAAAGCACACTCTTCTATAAATTCTATAAGATCTGGATCAATATCCCTTTTTGTAAAAGGAGCAAAGTCCCATTCATTAAAAATATCTGAATATTGATCAAGGGAAATATCAATATTATAAGTATCAGTCTTTTTTTCATATCTATATATTTCTTTTAATTTTAAAACATCTTTCATAAAAATTTATTTTATACATATTGTTTTTGTTAAAATAAAACTTCATTTATTTATTAATTTAAATTTTTTAATCAAAAATATTTTATCTTATCTTTAGGAATATTCCTAAAAGTCCAAGTGTTATTAATAATTGTAAAATTAGAAATTTAACCATTACCTGAGTATTTGACCAGTTTCTAGTCTCTCTAAAATGGTCATGTAATGGAAACCTAGTATTTTTGAATATTCTTATTCTAAGAAACCTAATAAAAGCAACTTTTACAAGTCCAGTTCCTCCATTTATTAAGAGGACTGTAGAAACTATAAAATATATGAAGGGATTACCAATTTTTATAATTAAAACCCCGATAAAAAATCCTAAAGCTCTGGAACCTGCATCACCCATTAAAATTATTGATGGAAAAGCATTATACCATATATATGCAATTAAAGCTCCAGTTAAAACAAATGAAAGTATTCCCCATATAGCTCCATCTTTTATGTGTGGTAAAAGAAGGTATTTCGATATATCTTTATGTCCTAAAATAAAATACATAAGAAAACCTAATGTTATTAAAGATACTAGAACTAACATTCCTGATAAGCCATCAACTCCATCTGAACAATTGGTAGTATTTATAGATATCCATATTAAAAATGTCCCAAGTATATTAAATAACCATTTTGGTAAATAAATCATTCCATTGTAAAAAGGAATCCATATATAAGAATTTTCAAAATAAGAAATAATAAATGTTGCCAAAAAAGCTAAAATCAAATCAATTAACCCTTTTTTATATTCATTCCATGGAATCTCACTCTTATCATCTAAGAAACCAAATAACATTGTTAAAAATGTTAAAATAAGAATTAAATATATCTCTAAGTCAAAGGGGATTACTAAAAAAGAAACAAAAATAAATATAGTAATAAAAATTACTCCAGCGCCAGTAGGTTTACCTTTAGCTTTTTCACTTTGCAAAGCAAAATTTCTTCCCCTATCATATGGCAATTTTTTTGAAAATTTTGGTAGCAATATAAAAGAGAGAAAAAAAGAAAGATAAAATCCAAGCATTGAAATAAAAGAATTTGAACCAAACAATCTAAAAGGTCCAAAATATTGTTTTAAATTTTCAATATACCTTAACATATTTAATCTTTCCTTTTTTAATATTTCAAATTTATAATATTTTAATAGAGTTTATAAAATTTAATACTAACTAAATAATTTTTATATAATTTTTAAGTTGAATTATTTTATAAATAAATAAAATATATATCAAGAGAAGTATAATACCAAAAAAAAATAAATAAACTATTAAATTTAAAATAAAAATCAAACAATTTTCAATAAATTAATTTATATAATTTTTTATTATGGAGAAATTATGAAAAATTCTAAAGTTATATTAATAACTGGTGCGTCTTCAGGAATAGGCGAAGCTTGTGCTGTATACTTGAGCAAAAAAGGGCATAAAGTATATGGGACATCAAGAAAAGTTAAAGCTACCATTAATAAAGAAAACTATAAACTTTTAAAATTAGATGTTACCAATAATGAAACAATTAAAACATGTATTGAAGAAGTTATTATGAAAGAAGGTAAAATTGATGTTCTTGTTAACAATGCTGGATTAATGCTTGGTGGTCCAATAGAATCAGCAAGTCCAGAAGAAATAGAATTAATTTTTAAAACAAATATATTAGGTCAAATAAATTTAATAAAAGAAATATTGCCTTATATGAGAAAAGAAGGTAAAGGTTTAATTATTAATATAGGTTCTATAGGAAGTATATTTGGATTACCATTTCAAGGATTATATTCATCAACCAAATTTGCCTTATACGGATTAACTCAAGCTTTATCTTTAGAAGTTGAAAACTTTGGTATCAAAGTTACAATAATAAATCCAGGTGATACTAAAACCAATGTTATTAAAAATAGAATGTTTCCAAATAATCCTTCTGTTGATATTTATTATCAAGATCAATTTGAAAAAACAAAAGAAATAATTGAAAAAGAAGAAAAAAATGGAATGGACCCTTACAAAATAGCTAAATTTATAGCTAAATTAATAAATAAAAAAACAATTAAGAATAGTTATATAATTGCAAAACCATCTCAAAAATTGGCATGTATACTTTATAAATTATTGGGTTTTGATCTTTTTAAATTTATTCTTAAAATATTTTACAAAATAAACAATAAAAAATAATTAATAAGGAAAGATTATGAAAATAGGCATTTTAACTTCAGGTGGAGATTCTCCTGGTATAAACGCTTTTATTAGAGCTCTATATTATATTCTGGAAAAAAATAATATTGAATTATATGGTATTTATAAAGGATACACTGGTTTAATAAATAACGAAATAAAAAAGTTAACAAGAGTTAATGTTGAAAATATTACAAATTTTGGGGGAACAATTCTTAAAACTTCAAAATATAACCCTCTAAATGATCCAGAAGATATACAAAAAATTATCAACAACTACAGAAATAATAATTTTGATTTTATAATTATATGTGGTGACTTTGATACTTTAAGGATCGCAAAAGAACTTCACAAAAAAGGTCTTAATATTTTTGGAGTTCCTCAGACCATCGATAATGATATACCTGAAACTGATTATACTTTAGGTTTTTTTTCAGCAATAAGAAACATTGTAAACTCAATTGAAATAATTAGATCAACAAATGAATCTCATGAAAGAGATATTCTTGTAGAAATTATGGGCAAAGATAGTGGTTGGCTAACTGTTTTTTCAGCTCTATCAGTTAAAGTAGAGGGTTTTTTTATACCTGAAAGAGAAGCATCTTTAGAAAAAATAGCAGAGGTCTTTATTAATAGAAGAAAAAACGGCTCTAATGATAATATCGTTTTAATAGCTGAAGGAGTTCAAATTGAAAATATTTCTAAAAAAGTTGATCCAAATTTAATTTATCCAACTATTGATAGATCCGGAATAGTTATGGTAATTGCTGAAAAACTTGAAGCATATTTAAAAGAGAAACCAAAAGCAGTTATTCTTTCTTATATTCAAAGAGGAGGAAATCCTGATATTTTTGATATAATTTTAGCTTCAAGGTTCGCAGAAAAAATATATAATTTAATCCAAAATAATATTTGTGGTGTTTATGTTACTATAAAAGATAATGAACTTAGTTATTCTCCCCTTGATGTTTTAAATAATAAAATTAAACATGTTTCTGATTACTATATAGACCTTGCATATAAAATGGTAAATAATTAAGATATACTTTTAATAAAATTAGAATATTATTTGAGGAATTTTTATGTTAAAAGAAATAGGAAAAGTTTTATTTTTCACAGGTATTATTTTTTTTATTATTGGAACTATATTAATATTAATAGAAAACATTAAAATACCATTTTTAAAAAAAATAGGAAATCTTCCAGGAGATATCAAAATAAAAGGAAAAAATTTTATATTTTACTTCCCTCTAACAACATCTATAATTATTAGTATTCTTCTATCATTGATATTTTTTTTTATAAAAATAATAATTAAAAAATAAATTGCTTTTCTCTTCTTAATAAAGTTAATATTTTTATCATTCTAGTAATTACTGAAAAATTTTATTTTAATTAAAAAATTAAATTATAAAAAAACAAATCAATTTTAACTTAAATAAAAAAATATAGTCAATTTTTAATTTATATATAAAAGATCATAATAAGTAGGAATAGGCCATCTATCTTTTTCAGTTCTTTCCTCTAATTTATCAACAATATTTCTTAAATTATCCATCATATTTCTTATTTTTGAATTGCAAATTGAAGCTTTTTCTTCTAAATTTTCTTTAGTTTTTAATAAATCCATTTCTTTTTCTAATTCTTCTAGAGAATATAATAAATTATCAACCAAATTTTTATATTCTAAAAAATAATTAAATTGTATCTCATAGTTTATTTTATTATTAACAGATTTATCCCCTTCTTTTAATTTTAATATCAAACTAAAATCTTCTAATTTTTGAAGTTTATCAATTACATCAAATAGATCTTTTTGATATTTAAAAGAAACAGGAAGTATTTTAGTCTTTATCATATGGATCATTGTTTCAGCTTCTAATTCAACACTTTTAATAAACCTCTCCATTTTAATATTATACCTTGCATCTATCTCTCTTTCTGTTAAAACATTTGTTTTAATCAGGAGATCTTTATTTTTGGGATATAAAAAAGCTTTTAGTGCATCTGGTGTATTATCTACAACAAAAAGCTTTCTTCTTTTAGCTTCCTCCTTCCATTCTGGAGAATAATTATCTCCTTCAAATAAAATATCCTTAGACTCTCTTAAGCCTTCTATTATTATTTCCATTATTGTTTCATTAAATTTTATATTTTCTTTTTCAATAAGAAATTCATTTCCGTTTCCTATATGTTTAGTAAAATCTATATCTTTTTTGCCTAATTTACTTTCTATCTTTTGACCAAACTCTTCTAAAACTTTTGAAACTGCAGCATTTAATATAAAATTTGGAGTTGCTACTGATTGACTGGAACCAACAGCTCTAAATTCAAATTTATTTCCAGTAAATGCAAAAGGGGAAGTTCTATTTCTATCTGTATTATCCTTACTTATTATAGGTATCTTAGAAATCCCAAGATCTATAATATCTTTTGAAGTAAAATCAAATCTTTTGCTATAAACCAAACATTCTACTATAGAAGATAATTTCTGACCAAGAAAAATAGAAATTATAGAAGGTGGAGCTTCATTTCCTCCAAGTCTATAATCATTTGATGCAGTTGATATTGATGCCCTCAATAAATCATTATATCTATAAACAGCAACAATAACTGATGTCAGAAATAATAAAAACTTCAAATTTTGATGAGGTGTTTCTCCTGGATCAAAAAGATTATTTCCTTTATTGTCTGAAAGAGACCAGTTATTATGTTTTCCAGAACCATTTAAACCTTTAAAAGGCTTCTCATGAAGTAAAACAATTAAATTATTCCTAATTGCTATTTTTTTCAAAATCTCCATTATTAATTGATTATGATCACTTGCAATATTAACATCTTCAAAAATTGGAGCAATTTCAAATTGAGCTGGTGAAACCTCATTGTGTCTTGTTTTTGCAGGTATGCCTAATTTATAAAGTTCAAATTCAACTTCTTGCATAAAATTTAGAATTCTTTCCTTAATGCTTCCAAAATAGTGATCTTCCAATTGTTGTCCTTTAGGAGGATTTTTACCAAAAAGTGTCCTTCCCGTAAAAACAAGATCCTCTCTATTGTAATAAAAATCTTTGTCTACTAAAAAATATTCTTGCTCAATACCAACAACTGGATACACCCTTGATGGATTTTCATTAAAATAATTAAGAATTTTACACGCTGACTTTGATAAACTCTCCATGGATCTTAAAAGAGGTGTTTTCTTATCAAGAGAATCTCCGTTATAAGATAAAAAAATCGAAGGTATACAAAGTGTTCCACCTTTTTCATTTTCCATAATAAACATTGGAGAGGATGTATCCCATATAGTATAACCTCTAGCTTCAAAAGTTGATCTTATTCCTCCAGATGGAAAGCTTGAAGCATCAGGCTCACTTTTTATAAGATTTTTTCCAGAAAATCTGTTAATAGGTGTACCATCTCTTTCTATATTTAAGAAACTTTCATGTTTTTCAGCAGTTAAACCTGTCATTGGTTGAAACCAATGTGCAAAATGGGTAACACCTCTACTTATTGCCCATTCTTTAACTCCGTGTGCAATTTCATCAGCTAATATTTCATCAACTTTTTCACCCTTTTTAATTATTTCTTTAAATCTTTTATATGCATTATATGGTAAAAATTTTCTCATTTTTTCATCATTAAATACATTATACTGGTATATATCTATTATATTGTATCCTTTATTATCGTTAATTTTGAATAATCTATCTTTCCCCTCATTAATTACAAAATCATCTTTTTTCTGAATAAAATATTCATTATCAAAATTTCTATTTTTCATAGATACTCCTTAAAAGTACTATTAGTAACACTAATTAAAATTTTCAATTTTAGTTATTAAATCAAAAAAAAGATTTTCTTCAAGTTGTTTTAACTCAGTAAGAATATATCTTACCTCTTCATTATTTATTTTAAAATAGTACCCTCCTAAAAATTTGAAATTATTTAAAGTAAAAATGGTATCTTTTTTGTTAATAGTTATTTTATCAAGAGAAAATAAGTATAAATCCATCTTTTCAATATATAACTTGGCAATTCCCATAAAATAAAAACTTAATTCATTAAAATCTATTTTGGCACAAAAAATATTATTTTTAATTAAGGAATTTAAAAAATTATTTTTATCAAAATATTTTGATTCATCAAAATTATTTATATTATTCTTTTTTAAATTCACATCTAAAAACCTATTAAAAAAAAGAAAGGATAATTTTTCATTATTTTTTAGATAATTTGGATTATTAAAATCAAAAAAAATTGAAAAAAATAAAAAATCACCGCTAAAAGGAAATAAAAGAATTTTATTTTTTGGCAAATAAATTTTCTCTTCCTTTTCTATATTCTTACTATCTTTATATTTTAGTAACAAATAATTTTTGTCTGATATATATTCATATGAATATTCATAAGGTTCTTTATAAAAAGCTTTTTTTTCTTTGCTGTAAAAATATATCTTAGATTTATGCTTTTTTATAAGCCATTTATTTAAATCCATCACTGTTTTACTTATTTCTTTATTACTTTCTTTAATATAACTTACTTTATAAATTTCAATTTCATTATTATTTATATTTGAAATATAAAAATAGAAGAAATTCTCATTTTTATCAATAGTTTTATAAGCAAAAAATAGATTTTTTAAAACATCACTCAAATAATTATAATTAGAAAAGGATAAAATATTAAAAATTATAAAAAATATAAAATAGAAAAAAATAAAAAAAAATAATTTTATTAAAACTCTCATTTAATTAACTCTATAAATAATTATTTTTTATGCTATTAATTTTATATAAATATAAAATCATATCTTTAAAATTAAAATAAAAATTTAAATAATTATAAATTTTGATATTATTTTAGTAATCTTATATGTTTAATTCTTTAAAAAAAATAAAATCTTTATTATATATTTTAAAACCATTTTTTAT